>CAZIQJ010000001.1:0-2877 GCA_964541285.1 uncultured bacterium
TCCCAACAAAATCATGCAGGGTGTGACTTCTGAAGTCGTGGGCAACTGCGGCATGTCGGCCGCGCCCATTCTCGGCGGGCACGGAGAAAAAATCCGGGAGATATGGTCGCGGGAAGGCGTGACCATCAAGAAGCCTTCCTGGCAGACTTTCGCGGAATATAAAAAGAGTCTTCTTAAAAAAGGTCTTTCTGTAAATTTTACGGCACTGACCGGCCATGGCAATCTGCGCTCCGCGGTCATGGGCTACGCGCCCCGGCCCGCGTCTGAAAGCGATATTCTTGAAATGAGAAAAATGCTCAAACAGGCCATGCGCGAGGGCTCTGCCGGAATTTCCTTCGGCCTGATTTATCTTCCCGGAACTTTCGCGGATGTTCATGAAATTACGGAGCTGTGCCGTGAGGCGGCGGCCGGCAACGGCGTTTGCGCTTTTCATATGAGGAGCGAAGGGGCGCAGCTGATTGAGTCCATTCAGGAGGTCATCAGAGTCGCGCGCAAGACAAAGGCCCGGGTCCAGATTTCCCACTTGAAGGCCGCGGGTAAAAAGAACTGGGGCAAGGCAGACGAGGCGGCCAGGCTGATCACGGAAGCCCGGCGTGAGGGGATTGAAATTGAGGCCGACGCCTATCCTTACACGGCCACGGCCGCGGAGCTGGGCGTGCTTCTGCCGGATGAAATCTTTCTGCGTGAAGACAGGCTGGATCTTTTCCGCAATCCCTTGAGGCGCGACGGCCTGCTCAATGAGCTCAGAAAGCACTATGAAGAACGCGATATGAAATGGGACCGTATCATGATCGCTTCCGTGGCGCGCAGGAAATACCGGAAGTTTGAAGGGAAAACGATCAAGCAAATCGCGCGTGAAACCGGACTGGAACCGGAATGGCTTTTAATCGAAATTCTGGCGGACAATAATTTTGAAGTCAGCGCGTTCAATTTTGCCATGGACGAAGAGGCTGTGGCGAAAATAGAAAGCCTGCCTTTTGTTTCCACGGGCTCGGACAGCGTGGCGGACGGAAGCCGCAAGCCGCATCCGCGCGCCTTCGGAACTTTTCCCCGCATGTTCCGGCTTTACCTGCGGGAGCAGAAACGTTTGTCGGCGGGGGAGCTGATCCGCAAAATGACGTCCATGCCCGCGGACCAGTTCCGGCTTGAGGGCCGCGGCAGGATCAAGCCCGGAGCCTATGCCGATCTGGTGCTGTTTGACGCGGGCGACATGGCGGACCTGGCGACGTATGAAAAGTCTTCGGAAGAAAGCGCGGGCGTGCGCTGGGTCTTTGTCAACGGCCTGCCTGTAGTTGAAAACGGCAAACCCAACAATAAAACCCCCGGCAGGGTGCTGGCTCCTGGCGTGTAGCGCCTGAAGCCGGTCCGTGCTATACTCATCCCTCAAATTTCCCAAGGAGGCATTTCATGTCAGAACAGGAAAGAAAAGGCGTTATTACTTTTAAAGGCAACCCCCTGACCATTATCGGTCCGGAGCTTAAGGCGGGCGACAAGGCCCCCGAGTTCAAGGCCCTGGCCAAGGATCTTTCTGAAGTCAGTCTGGCTTCTTCAAAAGGCAAGACCCGGCTGATCAGCGTGGTTCCTTCCGTGGACACGCCGGTCTGTGAACTTCAGACCAAGCGTTTTAATGAAGAAGCCTCCAGGCTTCCCGCCAATGTGGCGGTTTATACGGTGAGCATGGACCTTCCGTTCGCGCAGACCCGTTTTTGCGGCGCTCAGAACGCGGACAAGATCACCTGCATTTCCGACCACCGCGAAGCATCGTTTGGGAAAGCATACGGCGTTCTGATCAAGGAACTCCGTCTTCTGGCCCGCGCGGTTTTTGTGGTCGGCCCGGACGACAAGATCCAGTATGCCGAATACGTGAAAGAAGTCACGTCGCATCCGGATTATGACAAGGCGTTGAATGTTCTTAAAGCAGGCGCCAGAGCTTAATTCACCTGAAAAAGACCGGGGCGAAAGCTCCGGTCTTTTCTTTTTTTTCTTCCGCTTTCCTCCCTGTATTTTTCTTTTTTTGCTGATTCTTCCGGTTTCTTTTTCCGGGCCTGTTTTTTCTGAAACTCCGCGAGCGGAAGAATATTTTCAGGACGCTCTCGATGCCCGCGAAGCCGGGGCGCTGGAAGAGGCGGAGGGCTATTTTAAAAAGGCCCTGGAAGTGGAAGCCGGCAACGAAAACTATCATTTTGAGCTGGCCAATCTCTACGCGCTCCGCTACGACAGCGCTCTTAAAATGCGCGGCCGCGAAGCCCAGGAAGAGGCGAAGGAGCTTCTCGCGTCCTCGGCGCGCGAACTGGAGCAGGCGGTCATGATCCGGCAGGATTTCATGCCCGCGCATTTCAATCTTGGGGTTGTTTATAAAAAACAGGGCCGGTATGAAGATGCCCGGAATCAGTTCAAGAAGGTCCTGGCCCTGAATCCTGACGCTTATCCGGCCATGCTTCAGGTGGGCGCGACTTATGAAGAACAGGGATTTTATGATGAGGCGGAATCGGTTTATGAAGACGTCCGTGACAGAGGCTTTATGAACCCCGATGTGGCGTATTCCCTGCAGGGGCTGGCTGAGCGGCGCGTCAGAGCGCATGAAGCGGAAAGGGCGGACGCTGCACAGAGCATGGCCATGCTTCAGAGCCGTGTCCGGGACTCCTACCTTGAATCACGCGGCAATCCGTCTTATTTGAATTCCGGTTCTTCAGCGGGCAATGCTCCGATGTCCTCGGTCGGAGCCATGCTGCTTCAGCAATTCATGAATTCAAGGGCGCAGAAAAAACAAGCCCAGAATTCTTTTTAGGAGACATGCGGTGCTGAAATCCTGCAAAGCTGTTTTTTTTGACGCCGGAGGGACCCTTCTTCATCCTTATCCGTCCGTGGGCCTGATCT
>CAZIQJ010000001.1:2887-43522 GCA_964541285.1 uncultured bacterium
TATCAGGAGGTCGCGGCAAAGTTCGGATGCAAGGCAGAGGCCGACCATCTGGAAAAGCTTTTCCGCAAAGCCTGGCTGAAACGCGACGGCATGACGGAACTTGCCAGCCACTCCGATGAAAAAAAAGAAAGGGAGTGGTGGAAAAACCTTGTGCATGAAGTTTTTACCAGCGCCGGGGGAGTGGATAATTTTGAAGATTTTTTCCACGAGCTGTACGATGTTTTTGCCCGGCCTCAGGCATGGAAACTTTACGAAGACGTGCATCATCTTTTGCCGCTGCTTAAAAAGCAGGGCAAGAAACTCGGGATTGTTTCCAACTGGGATTCCCGGCTCTTTAAGCTTTGCGAAGCTTTTGAGCTGAACCAGTATTTTGATTTTGTCATTGCTTCCGCGGTTTTTGGAGCTTCCAAACCCAGCCCGAAAATTTTTCAGGAAGCTCTGCGCCTTGCGAATGTGAAGCCAGAAGAAGCTCTTCATATCGGCGACAGTTTTGAAGATGATATTTTAGGCGCGCAGCGTGTCGGGCTGGGCGCTGTACTTATTGACCGCCATCCCAACCCAAGACCCCACCAGTACAATCCCACAATACGAAGCTTCAAAGAACTCCTTTAAGCATCCTTATCGGGGTGGCTTGAAAGGATTTGCCCGGTAGAGTATCTTTTATCAACCCTCTCCATTTCTAAGGGAGGTCAACCCATTCCACCTATAGGAAGGCACCTTTTTTTTAAGCAATTATGACATTTAGAAAAGATTTTAAAATCATCCGGTCTGTGGTGGCGGCCCTGACGCTTACGGCGTTTATGGCCACTTCCGTTATTCAGCCCGGATGGGCCGCGCCTGCTTCCGCTCCTGAAACTGGAATCTCACTTCCTTTTTATCTGGACCTTCCGGGCGAACTTGGAAAAGTTGAAACCGCTGTTTCCGGAAAGGGGCCGGTTATTTTCCACATTCAGACCGCTCACGGAAATTATGAAGCTCAGCTGAAAATCCGGGAAATTCTTCACTACCTTCGCGACAAGCACAATGCCGATCTTTTGCTTCTGGAAGGCACTTCGTTCAAACCCGATGCCGGACTGCTGCAGTTTCTTGAAGACCCCGCCCTCAACCGTGAAGTTGCGGATCAGCTGACCCACAAGGCTCTTTTGAAAGGCGCTGAACTCTTCATGATGGATGAGCCGTCGTTTCCCGTTTACGGTATTGAAAATCTTGAAGCTTATTCGGAGAACGGCAGCGCCTTCCGGGACGTTCTGGAACAGAAAAAGACCACGGATGTTTTTCTCAAGAGTTTTGATGAACAGATCAACCGGCTGACCGCGGCTTTTTTAAACAAGAACCTGAAAAACTTTCTCAAGCAGTCGGAAGACTATGAAAAGGGGAATATTTCATTTCCCGATTATCTGGAGAACCTGACAAAGCAGGCGGGAGAAATCCTGAAACTGGACCTCCAGGACCCTGCCAGCCAGATTGACTGGCCCATGCTGGTGCGTATGGCCAGGCTGCATGAGCTGGAAAACGGGCTTGACTGGAAAACCTGCCAGAAAGAAAGAAAAGAATTTCTCGAGAAAATCCGGCTGTACCGGCTTCCCGGGGACCTTTACCGCAGCCTTGAAGCCGCGCTTTCCATGGAGCTGTCCAGGACCGAACTTCCAAACTCCGGAACCAGCCGTTTGTTCGAGGAAATGGTGACCAAACTTCCCGCCAGTTTTCCGTACGCCAAATATCCCCAATTGGTACGGTTCATGGCCCACCTGATGCTGCAGAGCGAAATGCGCGGCAAAGACCTTTTCAGGGAAACCGAGGAACTTAAAATCAAGATTGCCCTGAAGCTCGCGGTTTCATCCGAAGAAAAACGCGTTCTCCAGCTGCTGGAACGCTACCATCTTTTGCGCAAGCTTTTCGCGCTTGGTTTGACGCCGGGGGAATACACCAGGGTAAAGCGCGCGGAGAAAAGACTTGAGCCCTCTGAAATCGCGCGCCAGTTTTCCGAGCTGACCCGCAAGCCCGGAGTCAAAGACGTGGATTTTTCACACCTTGCGGAGATGGACGTTCTGTTTCGCAAAGGCCTTGAGTTTTACCGCGGCGCCAGGGACCGCGACCGCTGGATGCTTGAAAATATTGAGTCGCGCATGAAGGCCGCGGGCAAAACGCGCGCGGTGGTCATTACGGGCGGCTTCCATTCCGGTCCGTTCAAGGATTTCTTTGAAGGCCGCGGTTATTCCTACGCGCTTATGACTCCGGCCATGAACACGCTTGATGGAGAAAAGGAATATCAGGAGGCCAGCCTTCAGAATACCCCTTTTGAATTCTTGAAATCCACGCGCGAATCTCCTTATCCGTATTCTCTTTCTCCCGCGCTTTCACGGCAGGAGGGCGTCCGCGTTGACTGGGCGGCAGACCGGCTTGTGGCCGCGGAAACGCAGGTTTTGAAGACCGCCGGAAGACTCCGCGAGCTTCCCGACCAGGCCAACGGGAAAGCAGCTTCCGGAAATTTCGGTATTGTCTATAACCCTTCACCCGGAAGCGATGCCGTGGTGGTTTCCGCTCCGGGGCTTGCTTTTAAATCCATTTCAGTCACGGGCGTGGTCCGCCGTTCAGAGATGCGCGCGGGTGAAAATGATTACAAAAGTCTTCTTGCCGGTTTCACTTCCGTTGAGCTGAAGGCCCTTAAAGCCATGCCGGACGTCATGTCAGTTTTGGCAGGAGCCAAACCCTATGCTTCCGGGTTTATGCCTAAAAAAAATTCGAATACCGTGTTATTTTTTGAGCATTTTAAAGATGTTCTCAAGGACACTTCGAATGCCGGATTTGTGGTGCGTGTTGAGCCGAAAGCCAACAAATACTCTATTTATCTGCGCTCCAGAATCCAGGAAGAGTTTTCGCGTGAAGAGGCCCGGCAGCTTTTTGAGCGTTATGGGTTACTGGAAGAGTATAAGGCTATCGTAAATCAGGTAAATGGTCCCGATACCTGGCTGTCGGTGGTCCAGAGTCAGGACTTTTTTGCGAAGGATTCCAACGGGGTTCCGGTCGAGGGGGCTTTTACCAGGAAACAGCAGATTGTTGATTTGATTCTTGGAGTAGCGTTTGGCTACTACCTTTCGGATGTGGATTTTTCCGTGTCCCAGACAGGCAGGGAAATCAAGCTTCCTCTTCGTCAGGTTAGAGGTATTTACCCGAACCTTGGATGGCTTGGAAACCCCGCGAATGCCGCTGCGTCGGACGCGCTTTTGCGCTCCTACGAACAGGCGGCCAGAGAAGTGGCTGATTTTATAGAAACAAAAATCGTGCGCTCTGAGATGCGCGCGGGAACAAAAGCCCAGGTTCTTTTTTCGATTCTTGACCAGCTTCAGGTATCTGATGCGGGAGAACAAACGGCCCGCACGCGTGAGCTTCTGGAACAGCTTGAAAAAAGACTTCCGAAGGACGGCAACTGGCCGCGCTGGGATGATGAAGACTGGAAGGGGTTTGGAAACCTGCGCTATTTTGCCGCAGCGCGGGGTATTTATCAGAAGCTTTCCGGTGAAAAACACGCCAGCCTTGTTCTGCTGATGCAGATGATTTACGACCACTACTCCCTGACCAGTACGCGCGGCGAGGTCAGCACGCGTGAGCGGGAAAACAGCCTTGAAAGTTTTTACGGCCTTATCAAGTCCAAGATGGCGACTGTTCAACAGGCTGTGAAGAAGAAATCTACGGATGCTTTGCCTCAGCGGCCCATTATCATCCGTTATCCCGCAGCCGGGGACGGCTCCCAGGTCATGGGCCTGGCCCAGAACATTCAAAAAGAATTTCCCGGCGTTCCTTTCAGGGTTGACGCTTATGACAGGAAGGTCCGCTATTACCTCGTTGAGCAGGGAGTTGATTTCGCGGTGTTTGACAGCAGAGGGCGGCTGGCCCAGGCTGGAATCAACGGAGAACTTTACAATGATGAAGACCTGATCCCTGCAGCGGACCAGGAGGATTTTAAGGAACTCAAAAAAAGATTCCAGAGCAGCATCATCGCCGTTTCTTTCAGCCGGCTGAATCCAGGCCTTGAAACTGCGCAGCAGGATCTGGCGGGGAAAGGAGTCGAGCTGGTTTTTGACGAGATGGAAATTGAAAATGATCCGTATGCCGCCAAGAGCGCCGACATCATCCTTCTTTCGAATCCTCGTTACTCTATCAAGGCGCCGGAATTTGTGGAGCCGACCCTCGGCTCTGCTTCTTCCCGTGGAGTCTGGTCGGTCCTCTGGACTTCGCATCTGGACAGCATCCGTTCACTTTTCAAGCTTTACGGCCGGACGCTCAAGGCCCCTGACGCAGACGGGCATCCGGGTGGATCTCTTCTGATCCTTCAGAATGAGGAAGGCGGCGATTCTTCCCGCTACGATGTCTATACCCGGGAGAATCAGGAGCTTGTTTTAAAGCCGCATCTGACCGGTGTGACGGGAAATGAAATATCGGGGCAGGGTTTTTCCGCCCTGGTCGCGGCCTATGAGCGAAGCGGTTATCCGCATTTGAAACGAATTCCCATTGAGAGAAACGCCCACGTTCTTACCAGAAAAGAAGCGGACGCGCTGGCCCGTCTTTCACGGCCCGTTCCTGTGCGCTGGGAAGACCTGAAAATTATTTTCACAGATCACTCGCACATGCTTTTTAATCCCGGCGGAAAGCCTAATCGCGCGCTTATCGCCTACCTTGAGGAACTTTTTGAGGCGGGCGCGATTATGGTCATTGAAACCGGTGACGGTTCTGAAACAGTTGTGGCGAACGGAATTATCCGTTCTATCAAGAGCAAGTACCGCAGGCAAATCATCCTTAATTCCGCTACGGGCGCCGTGGCCTATGGTTTTGACAAAAGAGGGCGGCTTGACCGCGAGAACCCTTACTTTAATCTGGCAGAAAGCCTTCTGTCGTCTGTCGAGATGGACCGCTGGAAGGGTGTTCTGAAAAAAGTTTTTTCTGATTACGGTCTTGGCCCGGCGGTTATTGATAAAGGCTATGGAGATTACGAAAAAAGTTTTATTACCAGCAAGGATGGGATTAATTATTCCCTGAGCATTGACAGGCGCCTGACCCGGATGGATGAACGGCAGGGTGAAGCTAAAAACCAGTGGCTGATGAGCCGCGGTCTTCCGCCTATGGTTCCGGCAGGAAAGGTTTTTGACCTGCGGACGTCCATCCAGACTTATCTGAAGCTGGAGCTTGCCAATGCCAAGCTAGCCGGAAAGATTGACGTCAGCCTTGTCAGCACCAGGACCCTTGAAACCACGATTCACGGCATTAACAAGCGCGCCGCGATTTATGAGTTGATCCGGCGGGGGATTATCCGTCAGAAGCTTCAGGAGAACCTCAACCGCCTTCTTCGTTCAGTCCCTGCGGAGAAAAAAGCCGCTTTTCAGGCGGAATTTCCAAAAGATTATGACGCTCGCTACACCGAAGTTTACGGCGACAGCTTTGCTCTGCGCGGAAACCGCATGTCGGACGCTGAGGTTGCGCTGGCGCTTCCGGGCGTTTACAAGGTTTCATTCGACGGCGGAGTGATTCCGCGTCAGTGGCTCGCGCCCGGCGTTGTGCAGCATCCCGGCGCCGGCGGGCCGGATGGGCTTCGTGATTATCTGGAGCAGAAAAAGGAAAAAAGCACCAGCACCGGCAAAAAAAGGGAACAGGTTGAGCGCCGTTCCGAAATGCGCGCCTGGACAAACGAAGCTTTACAAAAGTGGGCCGAGTCTGCAGTTTCGGGCAACCTGGAAGTGACGGCCAGACTTCAGCAAATTCTGGATATCCTTAACAATGCCGCGCTGAGCAAGAACAAGAAAAAAGAAGGCATTGCGGCACTCCTTAGAGAAGCCTCCGTAGCTGATCCTCGCCGGGTTGCTCACCAGCTGGCCGGAGCAGACCCGCAGGCGTTTGGAGCGCCGGCAGAGATTAAAACGCCCGTGACTCCGGCTCCAGTGACTGCGCGCAGAACTATTCCGCCGGCACCGGCTAAAACCGTAACTTCTGCTTCCTCACCGGCTGCCGCTGCGACCCCGGAAGACGTCATGTGGCAGCGCCTTGAAAAAGAGGTTGGTAATTATTCCAGTATCGAAAACCTCAGGACCGCTCTTGTCATCATGCTGGAGTATCTCAAGAGCAACGGCTACCCGTATTCCGCGGTGCTGGATAATTTCATTGACCACGTGCGTGTTGCGCAGCCAATGCCGGAGCCTTATGCGTCGCAGGGCATGCCGTTTGGCAAGGAAAAAAGCCGCGACCACGCTGTCTTTCTTATCAATACCCGCCCGGTCAACGTTTTTTCCCGTATTCAGGACTTGCGTTCCTCGCGTTCCAAGCTGGGCGCTGCGGCTACGGACTTCATGATAGAAAATATTCTTGCGACCCTGATGGGCGAAGCCTGGGGCATGCACTTCAACAGCCCGTCCGGCGAAGAGGTGCGGCAGCAGCGCAACGACCTCTACACGCGCTTTCATCCTGCTTACACTGACCCCTCGCTCGCAGGATTTATTTCATTAAATGCGGTGCTGATTGAGAAAATCGCGGTTGCCGAGTTTGTTCCGGAGCTTGCAGAAAGACTGGCCAAGCTTCACTACCTGATCTGGGCCAGGCAGAAAGGCCTTTTCGATCCCGTCAGGGTTGCCAGCGCACTTCACGCCAACAGGCGCGACCCTCAGGTTCAGAGGATGAGTCAGCTGAGACAGAGTGCTTCTTTTGTGCCGCTCATTGCTACACAAGGGAACCCGGTCCGCATGCTGGCCGGTGAAATCAGCGGGCTCCTCGGGCAGCTGGTGAATGTCTTTTTTACCGGTTTTGCCCGCGGCCAGCTGGGTACTACCGAAGCCGCGTATGGTTACTTTGCAATCCTGCTTCAGAAAACCGGCGTCATCACGGAGCCTGAACTCGAGCGGCTGGCCAACAGAGATATTACGGGCATGGAAGCCAGGTTTGAAGCGGTGGCGGCACGGCTGTTTCCTGCCGTGGACGCTGAGCTGAGAGCTTCGGGAATTCCCGCAGAATTTTTAAACCTTGAAGAGGCCTTCAGAACCTCCGGCCTGAGCGCGCGTTCCGAAATGCGCGCTGAAGTGAAGCCGGAAGAAGACCGCTGGAGCCAGTTTCATGTGAAGCTGGATAACACCACGATCCGCGGTGTTTCTCCGAAGATGAACAAGGTGGCTTCCGGAGAAATCGTGGTCTGGAACCCCAGGGAAAAAATGCCGGATATTTCCCTTGTAAGGCCCCACGATTCGGCGGATCAGGCTGAGATCAAGATCGCGAATGAAAAAAGCGCGCTGGATACTATCTGGGAAAAGGTGAGAGAAAAGTACGCTTTCCGGGATGTCTATCACCAGGCTTTGCTGGAAGCCGAAACGCTGGTGGCAGATTTTCGTACGGAGATCCGCTCCCGGCGGGAAAAAAGCGAGATTATTGTTTCGAGGTTCCTGGGGGATGTTTCTCTTTCCAGGCCGCTGGCTGAGAAGACCCGCGAAATTCTGGGAGTTCTTCTGGAAGCTCTGGAGTCGCGGGAAGACTTTTTATTCCTGACCAAAGAGACTTCCGGCATTCCTGCGGAAAAGGCCCGTGAGCTTTTGATCAATGCCTATATTGAAAAGGTCATGATCAAACTGTATGACGTTATTCTTAATCTTCCTTACGGGTTCAACACGGACCTTGAGCCTGTGGTCAAACGTGAGCGCGCGCTTTCCGCTCAGCGCAAGGAAATGCTCGAAGCTGAAATCCCTTTTATTGAAGCCGAGATCCGGCGGGGCAAAACGCCTCGTCTGGCGATTGAGAGTTCCATCGCCAGGCTGACGACGCAGGTCAATGAAATGACGCGGCAGGTTGAGACTCTTGAGGCAGCTGTTTTCGCGGAGCAGGCTGAGCCTGAAGAAGCGGCTCAGCCGCAGGGGGAAAGCCGGCAGGCGGACGCTGTAACGCGCCTGGAATTTGCGCGGCATAACCTGGATACCGCGGTGGAGCAGATCGGCTACCTGCGAAGCATTATCGCTGAGTTTGACACTTATAATTTTATTTATGAGCTCAACGACGAGTCCGATGTCAAGGCCCGGCGGATCGAACAGGAAACTTCCAAGCATGAGGAAGTTCTCCGTATCACTTCGGCATTTCTTCCGGAGCCCGAACTCGAAGAACCTTTTGACTCGTTTATGCGCAGTGAGATTCTGAAGGGCCGCCCTATCGCTTACGCCTTGTCCAAATTTTTCTACCATAACCGCGCCAGAATCAAAAACAGTGAAGAATTCCTGGCTTTCATGATGCGGTATTACGACATTTCAGAGTACGGCATTCCGGGTGACAAGTCGGAAAAATCCATCATTGTTTTTGCCAAGGAAATCCGTAATGAGTCTGATTACAACCGTTTGATGGGCACGCTGCGCGGTCACGGCAAGGTGGTGGCTATCGTCGCCCCGATGCGCGAAGGCGAACTGCGTATTCCTCATTGGTACATTTTCGCGAAGAAGAACAACATTGTGGTGGTCACTTCCGCGAACCTGAAAAAGGCGAGGATTCAGTTTTCCGATATCAAGCCCGGCGACGAAGGGATTGTGGACGGCAAGAAGGGGTTTTTTGTCGTCAACCCTGATAATGCCTCCCGGCAGAGATTTGAGAGCCTTGGCAGAATTTATGAATATCTGGACACTTATTTTCTGAGCCGCGCGCTTCTGCCCGCGATTTTTAAAGATTTGAGCGTGATTTTTTCAGCGGATGAAATTGATCTGGCCGTGTTCCGCGAATCCGGAACGAGCGGATCGATCCTTTCGCGTTCCGGAGCCAGAGGGGTCAAGCTCTTCCGGCTTGAAGAAATTCTCAGCGCGGACCGCAGCCGTCAGGGTATCGAAGATGACTGGCCGCGGCTTCGCGACGCGCTTGCTGAGATCGCGGCCTATCCGTTTTTCCAGAATGGCAATGAACTGATCATCCGCATGTATGACGTGGCTGAAGACAAAAGCCCCAAGTTCCTGGTTGAAGGCATGCGCGGACCCAGCCCGGAATGGAGCCGGGAAGATGTCATGAAAAACATGACGGGCGTCCGTTTCTATCTGAGCAAGGATAAAAAGTACCAGCGTTTCCGCGATTTTGGAAAACGCCAGCTCAAGGCGATTTTTGGCGCCCGGCTGCAAAAAGGGATTTCTCCCACAGGCATCAAAATCCTTTTTTCCGATGTTCGGAATGCCAAGGAAGTCTTCGCTATTGAAGAGCTGATCGAGGAAGCGAAGCAGGAATTTCTGGCGGAAGCTGCGCGTTCTGAAACGTTAAGAGAATCTCTTTCAGTGCAGACGTCTTCGGAAATTGCGGGGATTATTGACAGCATTCCGACTGGTTACATGTTTGAAGATACGCTGTCCGTTGAAAATGAACGCGTTGATATTTTCAGGGCCATTGCGGATCTTCGCGCCAAGCGTCCGGCTGAGAGGTTCATCGGCATTGGTTCCAATGACATGACCAAGTCTATTAACCGCGAACGTATGGGCGGTGAAATGCCGCTGGATGAACTCAACCCTCTTTTGATCCGCGACATCCTGCTGATCGGCAAGGAAGCCAAAAAGCACAATGTGCCTGTGGCCCTGGAAGGGGAATGGGGCGGATCCGCGGCCATGCTCATGGCCCTGCTTGTTTTGCGGCACAACTACGGCGTTGAAATTGCGCCTGTCGCGGCCACTTCACAGATTCCCGAGCTCCTGGAGTTTGCCCGGACTATGACCTGGGATGACCTTGTAAAGCCCGGCATTCAGCCCGGGCCGATAAGCCGCGCGGAGAAATCTTTCAAAACCCTGGTTGAGCTTTCGGTTTATCCTCGCGGATCATTTTTTATTTTTCGTCTTCTCTATCAGCTTTTTTCATGGCTTCTCAAGATTAAGTGGCTGCCCAATTCTCTGCGCAATACTCTTGAAAAATGGCAGATTGCCTTTCTGCGCAAATGGCTGCCTATTGAAGAGCTGAACCGTTCCGCGGATGAACTTTTGCAGCTGTTTATTGACCGCGTGGAAAGCTCGGAGTCTTTCAAGTCTTTTAAGGCTGCGAAAGAAAGAGAAGCTGCGGAGGCGGAGCGGCGGGCCCTTGAGATCAAGCAGGAACTGGAGCGTATTGCCGCTGAAAGGCAGACCGCCCGGGCATCGCTTGAAATTTCAGGTGCCACGGCGGGTCTGGCGGCTTCAGACGGAATCATTCTTGAAGATCTTAATGACGGAAATTTTATTGAGACGCGTCAATTTACGGCCGGGAAGTATGGTTTGCACATGCTGCCTGCGGCTCTTCTCCGCCAGGGCGTGGAAGCCATGCAGTCGAATAACAAGGTTCAAAGTCCGGTATTCGTGGTCAATGGAAGAGAAATCGCGCTGAATGATGCGACCGGGATCATGATGGCCGCAGTCATGCCCGGGGACTTGGTCGGTATTCGCGGCACGGGAACGCGTGAGCAGCTTGACGCGTTTTACGCGCTTGCAGAAAGTATCCGGGAAGAGGACGAGTCACCTTCCTTTATTGCGGCGTACAATCTGGGGACCGGACCGGCGGCTGTTGTGGTCCAGACGCCCACGCAGCAGCAGGCGGTTGAAACAACGGTGACTCGCCAGTTTATTACCGGAAAGTATGGTTTGCATATGCTTCCCGCAGCGCTGCTGCGTCAGGGCGTGGAAACCATGGCCCAGGAAATCCGGGCGCATGATGTTTCGTTTGTAGTTGGAGAAAGAGTCATCGCTCTGGGCGATGCGCTTGGAATCATGACGGCCGCAGTCATGCCGGGGGTCGAAATCGGTATTCGCGCTACGGGAACTCCCGCGCAGCTCGAAGCGCTTTACGCGCTGGCAGAGAGCATTCGCGAAGAAGATGAAACAGCTTCCTTTATTCCCGCCCAGCCGATGGCCGTGTCTGAACCGGCAGTGCCTTCTTCTGAGCCTGCGGCAGCAGTTCTGGAGACCCGCCAGTTCACAGTTGGCGCTTACGGCTTGCACATGCTCCCCGCGGCCCTGCTTCGCCAGGGAGTCGAGGCCATGCAGCCGGGTGACAGGGTTCAAGGCCCGGTGTTTGTGGTCAACGGCGCGGAAATTGCGCTGAACAACGCGTTTGGAATCATGACAGCTTCTGTCATGCCCGGAACCGAGATTGGTATTCGCGCCACGGGAACTCCTGCGCAGCTTGATGCGTTTTTCACGCTGGCGGAGAGCATTCGCGAAGAAGATAATACGCCCTCTTTTATTCCCGCGCGCTCTGAAGTCAGAAACCTGGAGCCGGAAAGAATTCCGGACGCCCAGAGAGAGCCGCTCGCCGATGCCGCATTTACAGCCGCTGAAAAAATTCACTCGATTAAAAAGCGTGTTCTGATTTACGTCCCCGGAAGCGGTCGCTGGGCCGCCGAGCTTGTCTCAAAAATGTGGCAGGCCATGTATCCTGCGGAAACGCTTCATGTTCTGGCTGCGGACCGGGCCGAACTGAAAGAGGCCCTTGCCGCAATTCCCGCGGCGAGCGAAGGAGTTCTTCTTTTTGATGATACCGTGGTTGACGGCCGGACTTTGAGTGATCAGGCCGGACAACTGGTCCGTTCAACAGGTATTTCCGAGGACAAAATAACAGCGGCCACGCTGTATGCCTGGGGTGAAGAATCGGATGACGCGGAGCTTCGGGAGCAGTTCGGAGAAGATTTTATTTATGGCGGTTTCATTAATAATCCAGGGCAAAGCCCCTTCTGGCATACGCGCCGGCGCGCCGCCGCAGCAGGGTCAGAAGCCCAGCAAGCTCTTGAAGTCCGTTTTCAAAAAGATCTTCCCGCGGCTTTTGACCAGCTTGTTGCTCAAAGGCTGAAGCGTTCGGAAGTCCGGGAAAAGAGAAGCTCTGAAGAACAGCATGTCATTCTGCAGATCATTAACCTGATCGAAGCCCTGGACGCCAGAGGCATCCGGGCAAAGGTCCATGGCCGCGACCTTCTGGAATTCGGAAGCCGCGGAGAAGCGCTTGTGGATTATGTCCAGCGCTACAGCGTGCTGAAAAATATTGATGATATCCGCCGGGTTCTTTCCTGGCGTCTGGACATTGAATCCAGGTCCGGCCTGCCCCTGAATGGAATGGATTCCGGCAAGACCGCGGAAAAAACACGGCTTTTGTTTGACGCCATTTTTGACCAGCCGCAGTTCTTGAAACGCTGGAATGACCGTGACGCCAAAGGCGCCCAGCCCCTGAACATTGTTTTCTTCAAACGCGGCCAGAGCGGATCGGAGATGACCCATCTTTTAAAGTCCCTGCCTTATGTCAATGTGCAGATTGTTCTGAGCGCCACCGACGACGGGCTTGGCTGGTTTGAAGCTTCCCGTGATTTTCAGGCCACCGGAATCCCCGGAGCGGGCAAGGTGCTTCTGGACCTGGCGCAGGACAGTGTCGCCAAGGACTTTTTGACTTACAGGATCAAGGGGGATGGAAAATCCAAGGATGAACTTCTGAAAGATTTTACGGCCCTGGCTGAGAAGCTTCAGTCTCCCCAGCTGAGAGTGAATTTGTCCGACGAAATGTCGGTTGTTTTTCAGAAAGCCATGCGGCTTGAAGTGGACAAGAGAAGGAAATTCGCGCTTTATCTGGACCGCTTCCTTAAAGAGATCCGGAAAAAGAAAGCAGAGAAAGCGGATTACACTTTTATTCTCAAAGACATTCCCTTGCGCAGTCTGGCGCTTCTGGGCGCGGCTTTTGTTTACAGGGACGGCGGATCTGAAAACGAATGGCAGAGCTCTGTGGATGAAATCGGCAGTCTGCTCGGCGTCAAGAAGGGGAACCGGGTTATTCTGCCCACGCGTGAGCGCCAGCACCTTGTGGCGGTGCGTGAAGACGGAACGATTTATTTTTCTGAAACAGGGATCAATCAGCATGAAACGGATTCTCCGTTTCTGGGTCTTTGGCTGGTCAACGCCACGGTAGACGAAGCTTTTATTGAGAAGTTCAAGGCCGCTCTGGCGGAAAAATCGGTCGCGCTTGAGAATCTTCCCGAAGGCGCGGTTTCATCCAAACTGGCGAGGTCCAACCGCGCCGAAGTTTACGCCACGACCCGGAAAGTCAGCGCTGAAGACGCGGTAAAAGCCGCGGCTGTGCTGGCGAAAATATCCAGCACCTCTCCGGACGCTGAAAAAGCCATTACCGTGACTTCGGAAGCCGCACAGGCCCTGGCCCAGGCGGACGTTACCTTTTATACAACGGCGTTTCTGGAAACCAATGTCGGAGCCAGCTTGATTGTTCCGGGCATGAAGGAAGCGGTTGCCGGAAACAAAAAAGCCGCGAAAATTGTTCTGGTTGAAACGCCTGCAAGCTCTGCGGTGAACCATTCCATGGACGCGCTCGAACGGGTCCACCGCTATCTGGGCGGTATGCGGACCGGCAAGGGGGATTTGTCCGGAATCGACAGCGAAGTGGATTTTGTTCTTGCCGGCCTCACGGGCCGTCAGACCGCGTCCACGGATTTTTTCAGCGAAGTTGAGCGCCCGGTCAACGGGGCGGTTTCTGTCGCTTCCATTAATGCGGGCGCCAGCGATGCTTTTGGTTTCTACGGTTCTCCGAGCGTTGTTGAGGCCATGGTCGCCCTGACAGGCATCAAGCGGGCCGGTTTCAGGATTTCCGATACGCAGGGCCTGATGCCGGATGCCAAGGCGCTTGATCTGGTTTCGCGGCCCACCAACCAGGCCGGACTTTTCCGTAAAAATGAAAGCGTTCAGGCCCTGATCCGCGACATCAAACTCAATTTCGCGCGCATTGTCAGGAGCGGGGCTTTCGCTTTTGACGTGGATATGACGCTTCTCCCCAAAAACGCGGACGCGCTGACCGACTATCCCGAGCTGGCCTATCTTCTGATGCGTCTGATGCGTGAAGGCGTGAAGGTCAGCATTATTTCCGGCAATTCCTTTGAAGAGCAGGGCGCCAGAATTCTGGATGCGATCAAAAAACAGATGAAAGACGATCTTTCCGCGCTTCAGAACCTGGTGTTCTTCGTCAATGGAGGCGCCACGCGCTTTAATGTCGGCGTGAACGGTGAAATTATTTCTGACCGTGCCTATAACCTCGCGCACCAGCTCGACCGTTCCAAGCTCGGGCCGGCCCTGCAGACTGTTTTGCGCGGCATGGGAAGCCGGAATTTCGGTTTGAATGAAGGCGAGCTTGCGAAATTTATCGAAGAAGTGAAAGCCAAGAACCCCAAGCTGAACCTTCAGTTCCCCTGGAAAGACGGCGGGAACTGGGAGCCTGAATGGCTGACGCCCGCCCAGCTGAAAAATAAAAAGGAAACCGGGGAGCCGGTCAGTTTTCCCTGGCTTGAAATGCGCGGGGATTTTACCGGCGCGACCGAAGACCTCTGGATTCCCGCGAGCGTGACGGTCAAGCCCATGCAGGTTTTTGAATTTGAAGGCAGGAATTATGACCTGCGCAATGAGTTCCAGGCGCTGCTGCGCGCGGAGCTGGGCGCTGACGCCGCGCTTTTTGTCATCCGCTCCGGAGGCACTTCCTCAACGGACATCACCAGCAGCGGCGCCAATAAAAACGCGGCGCTTGAAAACCTTATTCTTACCGAGCAGCTCGACCCGGAATGGGTTTTTTATTTCGGCGATGAGTTTTACAGAAGGATGGTTTCGGCCGCGGGCGGGCAGGTGATCCAGCTTGGAAATGACGAAGCCATCGCGCTTGACCAGAAACTTGCCGGTGTCAGGACCCTGGCCGTGAATTCTTCTGATATGAAAGGCGCGCAGGCCAAGACCCTCTGGATCGGCCGCACGCCCCAGGCCGCTCTGGAATTTCTGGAAGCGGTCCTGATTACCCGCGCGGAAACCGAAAGCCGCTACGCGCGCTCTGAAATGCGCACGGACGCCCGGCTCGGCGAACTTGGGGCCATTTCAAAACGCCTTTACAGAAACCGGATTGTCGAAGCGGACTTCAGCCGGGTTGATCAGATTATTCGGGAGATTTTCGGCAGAACTAAAACCACGCCGGGGGGGCTTGCGGTTTTGGAAACGGCCGGCAATGCCGCTTTTCATAAAATCTATATGGATGCGGCCCGTGAAATCCGGGAAAAAGCTTCTTCGAGTGATGAGGCCGCCGCGGACCTTCAGGTTTACTTCGCGGCTCTGGAGATTATCCAGGACTACTTTAACAGTCAGGCCCACAGGCCGGAAAAACCGCGTGACCGCAAGGTGAACTACCGCAAAACCCTGGCTGTTCTGCAGGTCATGGCCCAGGCCATGCCTGAAGACCTGAAAACCAGGGTTCAAATCGCGACAGCCTATTTCCATCTGGATGAACTCAGGAAAGCGGAGGTTCTTCTGCTCCCCATCATGAATCTGGAGGGCGATATCGTGGTCCGCCGCAGCGCCCGCGTGACCATGGGGTATCTGAAGCAGAAAGCCGCGTGGCGCCGTTATCAGGGGATTCTCAAGCAGACAAAACCATCAAGGCGTGAACTTGAAGGTGTCATTGCCTTGAGTGAAGAAGCCGCGTCTTATTTCCGGCTTGTCATCGCGGAGTATCAGCGCAACCAGACGTATAAAGCGCAGGCGGCCAGGGCCTATTCCGGTTTTTCTTCGGCTGAAAGATTCCTTCAGCAGGCTTACCTGAAAATGGGGCAGATTGAAACTTCGGCTTCTGCGCGCGCAAGATTTTATCTCGAGTCTTTTGAGCATGGCGCAAACGCTCTTGAAGCCGCTGCGCGCGCTCTTGCGGCAGGCGCGGGTAAGCAGGATTCTGAAAGGCACTCATTGCAATTTTATCAGGCTGCGCTTCAGAACATCGCAGGTGAAGCCGGGGCAGGAACAAGCGCTGCCGGGGAAATCGTTCGCTTAGGCGCCGGAGACTGGGGAGAGGCCGAAAGAACCCGTCTTAAAGCAGCAATCGACTTGATTACGGGTCTTTTGCAGGGCCGTCTTCCAAACGGTCTTGTGTATTCCCAACCCGCGCAAGGGGACCGCGAAGCGCTGATCCTGGATCTTGCGGCCCGGATGCGCGAGGATCTTGAAGCTGCGGAGCTGATTCGCGGGCCTGTCGTGAAAACCGCAGGGGAATTGGCCGGAACTTCCTACACAGACCTTGCCGCGCTGAAAAACGACGTTCTTGAAATGACGGAACTGGACAGGGCCGCCATTGCTGTGAAATTGAAACATGCTTCTGAGGCGGATGAACGCATCGCCCGCTACAGCGGCGCGGCTTTTGATGGCCTTGGACTTGACCGCAAGGACCTTTTTATCCTGCGCTATGCTTTTGAAAATTTTTCAGGCGGCCAGCTGCCTTCTTCGCCTTCTGTTTCAGACCTTGCCGATATCGCGGGCTACGCGGAAATCGGATACGGTGAAAGCATTTCCGCGGAAGAAATTCTGGAAAGACTGCAAGCCGGCCGTTACGGTTTCGCCGGATGGAAATGGAAACAGCCGGAAACCGAATACTCTTCAGCCGCGGCCGTGGAAGACGCGAGGGAAAAACGCCGGGAGCTTGTGGTTTTTGATAATGACCACATTAATGCATATGCTGTTTCAGATGCCCGCGCGCTCAGGTCAATGCGGGATTTATCGCTCCGCACGCGTGTCTGGATGCGGCCCGAGAGGTCTGCTGTGATTGATGCTCTGGCCGGACAAATTGATAAAGACATTCAGGAGTTCAGCAGGATCCAGTCCCTGATTGAAACAGACCGCGCGGCCCGCCGGCAAAGAGTCTCCGAAGGCAGGCTTGATCCTTCAAGGGTCCGGAACCTGCTTCAGGACCTCACAGAGCTGCGTTCCGGCACCGCCAGCCGGGAAGGCTATGCTTCCAGGCTTAAACGGCTTGAAACATTAATCGCCAACGACAGTGCTTTTATCGAAACTTATATTTCAAAAGGCTTTCGTCAAAGCAGGCCTGAAGGTTTCAGGCTCAGCCAGCTTGAAGATGAAGCGGTGGAGCGCGGAAAACAGCGTGTTGAAGGACGTCTGGCGGCTTTGGGTTATGCCGGACTTGAACTGCCGTTTGATTTTCAGGGCGCTGGAGCAGGCTACGGCATGGTGCGTCTTGAAAGCTACATTCAGCTGCTGAGAGAGATGAATAAAAAGTATCCCTTTTCATGGCTGAGCGCGGACATCGCGATGCTTGGCCAGCTTGCAAGCGAGCTTTCCGGCATTCTGGATCCTGAAAATCCCGAAGCCTATTCTTTCGAAGCTTATTTCCGGATTATGGAATCCGCGACCGAAATCCTGCTCCGGAACGCTCTTTTTGTGGAGCGCAACCGTCCGCAGCTTGAGGATATTTACGGCAGTCTGGAAAAGGTCCGGGTTTTGGTCATCCGTCTTGAAGACGCGGCCGTAAAAATGCGCGATGATGATTGGACAGCCCAGGCGGTTCAGGCCCGCCGGCGTTATGAGGCCTTTTCTTCCCAGATTGCAAATATTCCGCGCCGTTACAATCACTGGGACAAAATTTCCCGCCGCCAGCAGGTTCTCAAGAAGATCCATGGCCTTGAAACAGAGGTTTCTGAATCTGTCATAAGATATGAAGACCGCCGCCGCGCGCGTATGGCGGAGCTGACCTCGAAGGCCGAAGGTCTGGTGGCCCAGACCCTTGCGGCCGTGGAAGAAAAACTGCGCCGGCGTAATGAATCACTGCCCATGGGGCTGGACAAGAAGCAGGTCCGTGACTTTCGCGCTGAAGCCGGAAAGGTCAGCGCCGGAAAATTCGTGGCGGCTTACTATAACGACCATGAGGATGTCCGGAAGATCGTGACTGCCATTGAAGGGGATCTCCAGAGGGTCGGAGAGTCACTTGCCGCAAATGTGGATTCCTTGAAACCCGCGGGTACGGATTTCCAGCGCGCGGTCCGCCAGATTTCCGCTGATGTTGAAGCCGGCAGGTGGAAAGAGCTGCATGATGCGGCTCAGGCCATTGTCCGCAACAGCTATGATCAAGAAAATATTTTCATAAACGTCATCAGAGGGGGAAACATTGACAGCCATTCTGAAGAATTTCAGATGCTTGACAGGTCGCTGACCCGGACCCTTCAAGTCCTTGAGGGGGAAGCGTCAGGCCTGGACGCGGATTCTGTACGGGCCCTGAAAGAATTCTCCGGCAGCATGCTTGCCTATCTGACGATTGTGTCGTGGCCTTCCAAGAAGTTCAAGGTTTCAGAGGAGACTATCCGCTTTTTTCTCGGCAGCCGGAATGTCTGGGAATCTGTTCTCTGGTATGGGTTGATGGAGATGATGGATGAGACGGCCGGACTCATGAAAACCACGGCCCGGAGAGAAGCTTTTACCGACAATCTGGATGCTGTCTGGATTTTTGCGCTTCTTATGTTCGCCGGTGACGGCGCGGACGATTTTGCCGGAAACGAGACGCTGGAATACACCGTGTCCATGGAGCAGATGCTTGAAATTACCATGAATTCAATTGAGACGGACAGAAACCCTGTGGAGGACGCATGGAGGCTGCTCAGGTCTTTTGATATCACACCGGAAAACCTTCTTCAGATCAAGATCGATTTCCTTCTTGGCCGGGTCCAGGCGCGCCATAATCTTGCCGGACTCCGGAACTGGATTTATGACAGTGTGGAGGCAAAAGCCAGGAGCAAGGCAATCGCCGTGGTGCCGCAGCGCTTTAACCCGCTTTCTGTCAGCGCGCACAGCAGCTTTGTTGAAAGCAACAAGGTCGATGAGAAATACCCTCTCTGGCTTCCTCCGGTAACCGAAAGGCGGGAATTGCTGGAGGACCTTGTTCTGATTTTGAGCGGCCAGGATAAAGACAGCGCGGCCAATGTCCGCCTGCAGGGATTTGCAAGGGCGAGGCCGCATGATCTCAAGCGGGTCCTGGCGGAAATCCGCGAGCCGGATTTCACGGATGAGCGTTTCCGTTCAAAGCGCGATGCCGCCATCGAGTATCTTGAGAAACTGCTGAAGCGTTCCGAAATGCGGGCCGTGGAAGTGAAAGAACGCAGGGCCTTCAGTGATTACACCCATCCGCTTCTTGCGGCGTCTTATTCCGCGGACGGCCGTTATATCGTGACCGGAGATTCGGGCGGCGCGTTTCAGGTCAGGGACAGCTCTTCCGGAATCGTGCTCGCGAAATATACCGTGCATCCCGGCGGCAAAGTCCAGACAGTCGCTTTTTCTCCCAAGGGAACGAAGCTTTTGGGCGCGGACGGCAAGGGAAATCTTTTTCTCTGGGACACGGCATCGGGCAGCACGCCCATAAGTTTTGCCTCAACCCGGAGCCTTTCAAATTCTCTGGCGTTTGCTCCGAACGGTGAATACGTTTATTCAGGCCTGAATAATGGAGTGGTCATGGCCTATGATTTCCGCGGCACCAGCCACAACTACAATCTTCTTCCTCCCAAAACAGAGCCGCTGAACGTGGTGACGGTTTCTTCCGATTCGACCATGGTCGCGGCGGGCGGGCAGCAGGGGACCTTGAGTGTCTGGGTGGACAAACCCGGCAATCATGACCGTATCGCCTATATTGAGCAGGCGGACAAGGAAATTGGCGCCATCGCATTTTCTCCGGACGGTAAAACTCTGGTTTGGGGCGGGAAAAACAGTTCGCTTTCTTTCGGGGACCTGACGGCGCAGAATTTCAAGGCCAGCATCACCAAAACTCTGGTGCCCAACCCGTCCAGAGCTTCACGGATCAATGCCCTGGTTTTTTCCAACGATGGCGAATATTTTATATCCGGCCATGAAAACGGCGACATCCGTTTATGGAATTCAAAAACCCGGGCTGTTGTTTACACGCTCAACTCTGCTCACGCGGGCCCGGTCAGAGCGCTTTCCTTTTCTCCCGCCGGGGATTACTTCGCCTCCGCAGGAGCGGACAAGAAACTCGCTATCTGGGAAATCCCTTTTGACGCGGATAAAGCCGCGAGTCAGTACCTTTCCGGAGTTCAGGGGTCCGGAGGGTTTGCCAGAAAATACGAGCCTTACCGGCTGAAACCCGAAGTTCCTGCCTTTATTTCCATGATGCCGTCCGCCCAGGACGGAAGCGTGGAATTAAGAGTCCACGATTTGACCACGAAAACCATTCTTGCTTCAAAGCCGTTTTCCGTGTTTCAGGACACGGGTTCTGTTTCTATCAAGGAGTGGAGAACCGCGGGCAGGCTTGCGGAAGCCGAAGCCGGGCGAGGTGAAGCCGGCGTGAGAATCAGGGAATTCCCCCTGGATTCCGGGCAGTACGTGAAATATCCCGATCCGCATTACTCGAGCAGCGGAAAATGGACCGTGGAGCTGGAGAAGCAGCCTGAGAGCGTCATCAAGGGCAGAGAAGAAACTTTGACGGAGCGGCTGATTTTTAAAACAAACGGCACGGAAGGTTTCTTGAATTTTCCCAGGCAGATGACAGGCCGGGGAAATGAAACCTGGGTCCATGTAACATCCGCTGGAAAGATTTATATCCTTCAGTCATCCTTTTATACGAAGGCTGCGAGCCTGTGGCAATTTGATCTGCCCGCGCATCTTTCCGGGCCTAAAAAAGGCACAGGGTTATTCAGGTCCGTGGACCTCGGGGCCAATGGAGAAAAATCTCTTTCCGGCCTTACGGAGCACAACGGCGTTCTTTACTCTTTTGACCGCAAGGCCGAAGAGCTGATCCCGGTTACTGCGGCTGCGCGTTCTGAGATGAGAAGCTCTGCGCCGCTTTCAGCGCGTTTGAATGAGGGCGACATCGCATCCATTGAAGAAGCGCTGAAGACCCTGCCGCTGGCGCGTGATTTCCGTGTGGAGTTCGCGGGCCGTGTTCCGCAGGGAACGCAGGTTTTCCGCGCGGCCGCGGATGTTATTTTGCCGCTTCTTGAAAAGCTCGATCCTTCGCTTGCCAGAAAATCCCGCACCACGCTTGATGGAAGCGGAGACGCCAAAAGAGGGAACTGGTCCTTTTATTACGCAGACGGCACTTTGTTTGTGGTCAATGCCATGACGGAATACGGCGTGCCGCATCCTGAGCGGCCCTGGCAGGAACCTTCCACAAAAGAAACCGGCCACCGTCTTTTTGTCCGTACCGTCAACGACGGCAGGGACATGCAAAACCTCCTGGCTGAGGGAAAGACCCCGGAACAGTTCGCGGCTTCCCTGAACAGCATTTCGCGTACTTTCCTCGGGATCAAAGAGGGGAAAGAAAGCCCTCTTTCCATTGATCTGGCGGAAGGCAAACTTCGTTTCACGCTGAAACTTGAACGCGCTTCGGAAACTCCGCGGACGATGGTCATAGACTCTATTGATCCTGAAAACCCGGCCGCGTTTTCAGGTATTTACCTGGTTTATCTTTTGCTTGCCAGTCTGGAACGCCGTCCGCTTGCTGCCGCGGAAAATATCGCGGGCCTTCCTTTCCGCCTTTCTCTTAAAGCCCGCATCAGCTTGCTGGCTCTTACCATAATTGCCGCGGCGCTGGTGGGTCTGGGTTCATACTTACTTTTCTTTCATAAAGCTGAAAAGCCGGCAGAGGGGTCTGGAGCCCGGCAGATTGAAATCAAGATCAAGGCTGAAAAAGGAGAGTTTGAAGCTTTTAAGGAATTCAAACCTGAAGACCTCAGTTTCCTGGACCCGAAGGGCATCGTGATTACGCCCGGTCCCCACGAAGTCATCCGCGGAGAAAACCCGGACAAGAATTTCAAGATTGTTCTGCGGCCCGGCCTGCCTACGGCGGATATCATGATCCATCCTTCCCGCCGCGAAGGTTTTGATTTTGACGGCCAGTTTAACATCGCGCTCGGGCTGGAAGCCGCGGGCGGTCCGGCAGAACGTGCGGGCAGAGCCATGGTGTTTCTGCAGACTGAAAACGAAAACGGTGAGAAAACCGAAACCCTTTACCCCCTGATGCTTTCCCAGACTCCGCAGCGCTTCCGGCTGGATTACGGCCGCGGTGAAAAGAAGTCGCCGCGCGTGACCTTGATTCGCATCCAGCTTGCTCCTGACGCTGATCCGCAAGGCTCCGTCATTGGCATCCAGCTGCAGGGCGGTATGGAATTCGGCGTCATGGCCCGCTCTGAAATGCGCGCGCCTGAATGGCGGGTCGCAAGGATTTCCGCGGCGAAAACAGCCGAAACGCTGATCCGG
The DNA here is from genome assembly GCA_964541285.1 of uncultured bacterium. Taxonomy (GTDB): domain Bacteria; phylum Omnitrophota; class Omnitrophia; order Omnitrophales; family Aquincolibacteriaceae; genus CAYLPP01. The sequence goes on from CAZIQJ010000001.1 coordinate 24,892, forward strand.
TTTTTGGACCGTGAGGAATTCAGAAACCTGGGTATTTATGCGGCTTCAGGCGAAGGCTGGGTCCCGTCGGCTGGCGGAGACGTGAAGGGCCTGACGATCAGTTTTCCTCAAAACCTTCGCGCGGACAGAATTCCGCGTTCCTACGGTCTTTGGTACACGGCCGGAGAAACCGGCAGGCGCTGGACTGTTTATTCCCAGGACGCCCGGCCCGAAGCGCAGTCCATGCCCCCGGATGCGATCATGGGCGAAGAAGATCTTGCAACGGTGCAGCCTGAAAGCACAGGGTATGAATTCGCGAACGGTTATATAAACATTTTGTCGGACGACAGGACAAATATCTTCGGCTCATCTTACTCCTCGGATCATTTGTGGGGATCGCTGATCACGATCAGTTTTGACACCCGGAGAAATCAGCTGGTTGGAATTGTTGAGGACGGGCTCTTTGATTTTATTATGGAACAGCTGCGCGGTTTGCCGGCTGTGGCGGCGCGGGTTCAGGCTGATCAATTTCTTCTCAAGGAGTCGGAAGCTGTCCGTCTCAAGCGCGAAGATGAAAACAACTTGCCCGGTGTTCAGGTTGTTCCCGGAGACACACCGGTTGTTGAATTCAGCCGCCAGGGAAGCGTTTTAAATGTCGCGATAGGTGATGAGCGTTTCAACGGAGAGAAAGTGGACGACCTGGAGACCTGGCTCATAAGGGGAATTCCCGGCTACACGATGGATGTTATTGCCACGCGCTCCCAGAACGCTCTTTCGATCGGCATTCCCGGCGCAGCAAAAAGAGCTCTTCTTTCAATGGACGGCGAACCTGTGGACATCGCGGAAACCCTTCGCCAGGCGCTTGTCCCGAACACGGAGAAGCGTTCCGAAATGCGTACGCGCATCACGGCGGAGGATTTTAACGCGGCCAGCCTTAAACCTCTTCTGGGCAAAAAAGTTCTGGTCCGTTACATGGATCATGAGGGCGAGCACTCGGAAACCGGAATTCTTGCAGGTGTCGGCAGGGAGGAAGGCCTTGTGGTCATCCGCCTGAGGGGTGAAGACGGAGAAACCCGCCTGCCGGTCCGGCTTGCGCCGCCTTATCAGGGAAAAAACCGTTTTATTTCTATTGAAGAAGCGCTGGATGTGCCGGCTCCGGTCACGGCAACTGCGAGGTCGCGGCGCGCGGAACCCGTACCTTTTTACAAACGCCCGCTGGTGCTGGGAGGTTTGATCGGTGGATTGCTCTTGATCGTGGTTCTGGCAGTTGCGCTGCTGATTCCTTCCGGGCAGAAAACCGCGCCGCCGAAAGAAGAGCCTGTTATTGAAAGGCCTGTTGAAACCAGGCCCGTGGACAAGGGAGAAGTCAAAGACGGCCGTGCGCCGCCCAGGGACGGAGAAAAAGTCCAGCCTAAAGACAAGGAACAGACCAAGGATAAAGATAAGGAAAAACCCAAGGACAAAGACAAGGAAGAAGTCAAACAGCCTGAGCCCAAGGGCGCTACGGCCAACCTTCTGGCGCGTGTGCGCTGGAGCGAGTACAACGGCGGCGGTCTGGAAGAAGACCGCAAGGACGCGGACTTCAAACTGGAAAAACTCAGCGACTGGATTCTTGGCAGCGTGGACCCCATTGACCTTTCCAAATACAAGGCTGTGCGTGTCACGTATACGGGCGAAGGCAGCGTCAAGATGGAGTTCAAGCGTGAAAACACACATGTCGTCAAGGACCGGCTGACCCTTAAACTTCCCGATTCCAAAGGCGAGAAAAAAGAAATCTGGGTTCCCATTCCCAAAGACGGACTGGATGAAAATCCCAGCGCCAGTCTTTTTGGTTTTGTGCAGGCTTCGGGCAAGGCCGTGATTCATGACGTGCGTCTTTTTGAAGAGCTTCCCGAAAAAACCGTTCCTAAGGACAAGGAAACTCCCAAAGACAAGGAAATGCCCAAGGACAAAGGCACTCCGAAGGACAAAGAAAAACCCAAGGAGCCGGAGAAAAAAGAACCGCCCAAAGTTGACCCCAAGCTGATTATTTCCGACGAAGACCGCGTCAAGGCATTGCCCGGCGCCGCGGAAAAAACCCGTCAGGCCAACATGAAAATGCTTTCGCTCTTTATGGCCGAAGGCCGCGGCCTGCAGCGTCTGAATGGTTTCCCGGGACGTCCTCTCCTGACCATGGACCGCATCGATGCCCAGGGCGTTCCTTTCAATATGGCCGCAAGGTTTGACGCGCGTTACACGCAGCCCATGCTCTCCGGCATGCAGGCGCACGCCATCGCGCTGCAGCTGACAGGCAAGGCGCCCAAAACCGTGACCGACCCGCTGACTGAGCTTGAGGCCCAGGCCACGCTGCTTGCGGCCATGCATAAAACTTATGGCGGCCCGGTGTGGCTTGGCCGCGATCCCAACAATGGCGGCATGAAACTCGACCGCGGCGGCAAGGTTGGCTATGAAGATCTGGTGGCTTATGACGCGCACCTGATCGGCGCTGTTGACCAGATCCTGGCTTATTCCGACAAGGCCGGACCCGCGGCCAAAAAGCGCGCGGTTGCGCTGGCCAAGTCGCTGTACGAACGCGTCAAGGAAGACGACGCACTTTATGAAAAACTCTACGACAAGGACAAGGGCCTGTTCTGGGGCGACATCGATGTGCCGAAGAAAACACCCATCAAGGACCGCCACGCGGACCGCATTCGCACCAACGAAACGCGTTCGTTTTCCGCGCTCAGGATCGCGCTCCTGGTGGCGCAGAAAAAAGTTCCTGAATCGGTCTGGACCGACACGCCGTTTTATATCGAAGACAAGGACGGAAACTCCGCCATCGTTTACTGGCGCTCGGCTTTCCACGCGGGGTACCCGAACACGCTGCCTATCGAAAACCGCTACGACCCGTATGTGAAGCTGAACGCAAACGCGGGCCTGCTGTTCGCCAACGCCGCGAAGGAAACCAAAAACAAGACGTTTTTCCCGACGCCCACGTACGTCAAAGGCGGCGAATACAAGGACAAGTTCGGCCTGAAAGCGCTGGCTGAGTCTGCGGACGTTGAAGAAGACGTGGCTTCGCCCATCATCGCGTATACGTTCACGGATCTTGAGACGCTCGAGTTTCTTGCTAAAGAGATTCCGAAGCTGAAGCTGGGCAATGCCAGACTGGGCGGGCTGCCGTTTGCTTCTCAAACGGCCACGGTCCATCCGGCCGACCAGATCCTGCCCGCGCTGATCGCCCAGGCGCGCTGGGGGACCACACTCAACCGTTTCATTAAGGAAGAGGCCCTGCACGGTGTAGTGGACGGCGACAAGCCCGATGACGGCCTGCAGGAAATTATCGACCTGCTTTACCTTGACCCGGCCAGACGCGGCTGGCGCACGCTGCAGGGCGGTAAAGTGGACGAGGTCAAGAGCAAGCGTTCCGAAATGCGGGTCGCGGAAGGGGAAAAGGAAGCGCCGCTGTCCGATACCTTGATGGCGTTTCGCGAAGGGCCCTTTGCTTACTGGCTGGATATTTCCGTTGAAAATGTTTCCAGGTCCGCGGATGAACCCAAATATTTCTTTTTTGTGCGGCCCCGTTTTTCAGCCTACACCACGGCCATTACCGGCGGGCCGTCGATTTCCGCGCCTGTTCAGTTTCCTGTGGAAAAATTTTTAATCAGAGCCAGAAACAAAAAAGAAGCCGAAAAAATTTTCAAGGCCATGCGGGTCGTTGTTCTGGCAGGGATTTCTGATAAATGGGAAGCTCCTTTTGGAAAAGAATATCAGGCCCTTCTTACCAGCCTGCGCAGAGAGTATGCGGATGAATGGTCTCTCAACCAGGCCCTGACAGCTTTTGCGTGGACAGCGCTGTTGAGCGTGGTTTTTGCGGCCGGCTACGCGTACCTCCGGGAAACCGGAATCAGCCGCGACCGTCAGGAACTCGCGAAATTCAGCAAAGCTTCCGAGGTCATGAACACACAGCCGGACCTTGCGCTGTCCGACCTTGGCTCGCTTCTGGATTCCGAGAACCCCGCGATGCGTATTGCCGCGGCCGTGCGTTTCAAGGATTACCGCGGCATGAATGTCCCCCGGGCGCTGCAATTTCTCCGGACGCGCCTCATCAAGGAACGCGATCCGGAAGTTATCTTGAAACTGAACGAGGCTATTTCCAGGCTGCAGACCCTGCTTCCCAAACGTTCTGAAATGCGCGCGCAGGAAGATTACCTTCGTCTTGATCCTGCGATTTATATTTTGGGGGACCCGGTCATTAATGCCCTGAAGACCGCTGCTCCGGGCGCGGCCAGGGGTCTTGTGGGTTTTGGCGCGGACAGCGAAGATTTCCGCGCTGTCAGAACCGCGCTTCAAAGCGCAGGGTACGTGGAGGTGCTGTACCCTCAGCCGGCCGGCACCGTCATCCTGATGTCCGAGGATGTTCTGCGCAGAACCACGGGGCCGCAGCGTGATTATCTGTTTTTATCTTCAGCTTTTTACGCGGCCACGAATGAACTGACTTCCGATCAGCGCGCGAATGTGCTTCAGCTTACTAAGGACCTTTTTGCCCGCCTTGCTCCGCATGTGCGCAGCGGCCTGACCAATGCCAGTGAAATCATTCCGACCATTCAGCTCGCGATTCAGATGGGAGTCCCCATGCTCGTCCGGCAGGGCCAGGTCGGCGCGGCCGCGTTCATGGCTGAAAGCGGTGCTGTTCTGAACAGTTTGATCCGTTCCTGGACGGAGCGTTACACCCGCTATCAGCAGGAATGGGAGAAATTTAAAAAACGTTCTGAAATGAGAAGCCCGGAAAATATCTGGATCAATTCTTTCCCCGCGGCCAGCCAGAATGAACCTCCAGTTGCAGTGCGCGATCAGGCCATGACGGATTACGGCAATATTATGAAAAATGTCCGGTTCACGCCGCTTGTTCTGGCGCAGCGTCTGAGCGCGCTTTCCGGGAAAACCGTTTTTGTCAAAGACGAGTCCAAACAGTACAGCGGTTCTTTCAAGGCGCGCGGTGTTTACTGGGAAGTCTATTCCGCTATCCGCAAGCTTTTACAGGGAACAGACCGGCTTGATGTTTTACGCGGCGGATTTAAAATCGTGACCCAGTCTACGGGCAATCACGGCATTGCCACGATCCGGTCCACCACCGGAATTGTCAAAACGCTCCGGAAAAAGTTTGCGGCTTCTGATCCTGAACTTGCGGAGCTTCTTCTGAATATTGAGCCTGTTATTTTTACCGTGGCCGGTCTTCCGGACGTCAAGCGCGCGGCCATGCTGGCGGCTTTGAATGATTACCGTTCTTATACAGGAAAGCCTGAAAGCGGGAAAGTCGATGCTTCCTTCCCGGATTATGAGTCTGCGCTCAAGGCCCGCGTTGCGTTTATGAAAGCCCAGGGACCGCAGGCGGCTTACATCAGCCACGGCGGCCCCACGATTATTTTTGGACACGGCTCCGCGGGCATTGAAATTGCCAGGCAGCTTGAAGCCGCGGGCGTCGGCGCTGATAAAAAAGTTGTTTTGATTGTTCCCGTGGGCGCGGGCGGCCCGATTGGTATTGCCGCCGGGCTGAGGCTGGCGCGTTTCAAGAACACGACCGCTGTTATGGTGCAGTCTGACCGCTGGGACGCTTTTGTGCGCAGCCTGAAAACCGGGACGCCGCAGAAAAATATCCAGCCTGTGGAGCCGACGGTCAGGATTCGGGGAGAGGGCCAGGAAATCTCTATTATTTTCCCTGACGGGATTGCCGTGGACGGTCCTGAACCTGAAGCTGTTGCATTCGCCAAAGACCATCTGGACGCTGCCGTGGCTGTGGATGAAAAAGCGGCCTACGACCGCAGCGGGCCGCTGCTTCTCGCGGACCTGGGCGGTGAGACCGATCCTGAAGCGAGGGTCGGCGGAACTTCCGCCCTGACCGCTGAAGCGCTTCTTTCATATGGCGACCAGATTCCGGCGATCCGTGATGCCGACGCTGTGGTGCTTTTCGCGACCGAGGGCAATGTAGCGGAAGCCGTTAACGCGCATTTGCGCGAGCGGATGGGAGATTTGGCCGCCATTGAGCGCTCTTATGTCAAACGCTCTGAAATCAGGGAGCTGACGGACGCGGATATCAGCAAGAAAACCCTGAATGAACATTTCCCGAAGACTGAGAAATCCAAATCCGATGAAATTGTGCTCGAAGTCAATGCGGATGAAAACGACGCGAACCTGAATGATATCCGGGTCTTCATTGTACGGTCATTGATGGCCAGTCCGTATGGAGATGAGTATCATCATTTTCTCTTTGTCGTGGACAAAACCACGGGTCAGGTCGGCGCCAAAGCCACGCTTTCTTACCGTGAAAAGGACAGAGCTTACGAAGTTTTGGCGCCGGACCTGAAAGCTGTTATTCCCCAAAAAGCTTATATGAGACGGGGAATCATGCTTCTTTTGAAGAGCGGCGCGCTCGATACCTGGTATTCCGCCAATTACCGTTCGCCTGAGGCGCGTGAAATGTACCGCAGCATCGGCATGTCCGGTGATTACAGCGTCAGGGAAGTTCCGGGGTACGGCGACGATGTTCTGGTTTCCGCGACGCTTGCCGCGGGCGCGAAAAAGGCCGGAACTTTTACTCGCCATGGCGTGATGCGTTCTGAAATGCGGGCCAGCCGTGATGGCGTGAAATACGGAATCGAATACCTTCGTAACGCGATCGCGGCCCTGCATCCTGCGGCTGGCGCCGACAGTGCGGAATTGACCCGCCGGAAAAATGCCATCCTTCCGTTGATTCGAATTTTCCAGCAGCGTGCCGCCGGTATGGGGGATCAGGAAATCATTTCGCGTGGAGCTGAACTTTACCTGACGACGCGCTATCTGTTCCGGGAAAAGGCTTACCAGGACGCCTTGAGCAACTCAGGGGAATTGACCGAGGCTGTTGCTGAAGCCGCCCTTGACGTGTTGGCTGCAGATGATATTGAGAGCAAGAGCCTTCTTTTCGGTCTGCGGATGATCGGCAGCCTGGGCTGGGCGGCATGGCAGCGAACCGCCGCGGCCATGACCGGAGACGTGCCCTGGCGTGAAAAAGCTCCTGCGGAGCTGGCTAAAAGAATCGTTCCTTATATGCTGCACGAAGACGAAGAAGTCCAGGAAATGGCGGCCTTTGCCTTGACCCAGATTCCTGGCGGCGCGGAAGCGCTTCTCAGCTACGCGGCTTCGCTGCCTAAACCGGAAAGCGCTGAAAAGGAACTCAGCGATCTCAAGAATGATTCTCCGGGAGTGAGTGCTTCGGACAGGGCGGTGGAGAATATCCTGCTGTTTACCCGTTCTGGGTGGCTGTCGATTCTGCCGGAACTTATCACGATCGCCGGACAACCTACTAGCGGCATGGTTGGCGGCAATGTTGAGAGTCTGCTCATGCGTTTTGGTTCCATGACATTTCCTTATTACATGCAGCCGGGCAGCAACTTTAAAATAGTCAGTATAATAAGAACAGGCCCTTCAGCCTATGCTACGCACTTGCCTGCTTTGACGGATGCGCTTAAAGAAGAGCCGCGATACCTGCTGCAGTATCCATTTTCTGATTTTTGGGCCATGTCCAGCCTGCAGATGACCGGACCGGTTGGAGAAACTGTCCTTGTCCCTTACTTGACAGAGGCCATCAAGCAATTGCCCGCTCTTAATGCCTATGATCAAAGATTTAATTCATTAATTCAAAGCCTTGGTCCTGCGGCTGCCGGGATGGTACAGCCTCTCCTGGACATCGTGACCCGGCGTCCGGCTCCTCAAACACCCGATTATGATGCCTTGAAGCGTTCGGCTGCAATGGCGCTGGGTAATATAGGGCCTGATGCAGAAATTCTGGTGCCGGGCATTGAGGCAATTTTAAGAAGCCAGGCCCGCACCGAGCCGGCGCTGAGCATGGCCGAAGTGCTTGTGGCGGCCGCAAATAAAATTGAAGCCCGCTCCGAAATGCGGGTGGATTATCAGGACCTGGAGCGGTTGATTCAGACCGGAACGGCTGTTGAAATCCCGTTTGCTGCCGGCCGGTACAACCCGGACCGTGACCTTAAAAAAGGAGACATCCTTCGATTTCCGAATGGAGATCTTGCGGTTGTCAACGATGTGACGGAGGGCGGGCTTACGCCTTCGGTCTATCACGGGCTTTCGATTTATTCTTCGAAAAGCAGCCAGGTGGATATTATTTGGACAGATGGCCAGTTCAGCCGTGACATTCCCCAGGATTTTGGAAATATTTTAAACGGGCTTCCGAACTATATTTCGCTTTCGTCTGCCCAGTACAAGGTTTACCGCGCGCCCTCGCAGGCGGCTGATTTTATTTCAGACCGCAGTAATGAGGATGCCGATCTGCCTTACTTTGCCGTGTCTTCGGAAAAGCGTTCCGAAATGCGTAATGTCGAAATCGCGGCGGGCCCGGCAGAAGATGAGATCGTGATTAACGGTCAGACCGTGAAACTCGACCCGCGCGCCGGCAAAGCTGCGCTGGCGATGAATGAAGCTCTCCGTCCGCTTGGTGTGACTGCTGCGGGCATGGAATCAGAGAAGCCGTTTGTCCGTTTCTTTACCGGAAACCAGAGCGTGACCATTGCGGACGGTTACAACGTCACGATTGTCGCTCAAGCGCTGAAAACCGCCATGGACGCAGTCCTGGCCCCGCAGGTTTTTGATGCGCAAACGATCGGCGGAGATAAAGGCGTGGCTGTTGTCGGCAATGTTCGCGCCAGCCGGCAGCTTCCGAGACCGCTGATGCGCGTTCTGAATCTCAACCTGGCGTCTGCGCCTGAAACCGCGGGCAAGCCGTTCGGCGCTACGCTTGTGAATGAAGAGGGTGAAAAAGCCGCGGTGCTTTACGGCGGAAAACACATCGATGTGCCTGCGGACCGCGAGAGCATTCTGGCAGGCGTTGAAGAAATCCTTGAAGCCGCCGGCCACACCGTGGACCGCCGTTCTGAAATGCGGACAGAGTATCAGGTTCCTGATGAAGAGGTCCGCTCGCTTCTGGACTTGACTAAAGGATTTTTCCGCCGCGATCCGAATTTGAAGTTCAAAATCAATGATAACCCTCTTGAATGGGACCGGCCCTCGACCATGGAAGTTTCGGGAAACGTCATTCCTCAATACTCGAACAAGGTTCTGGTTGAGATCGGAGGGGGAGAAATCCGGTTTGTGAAAGACGGAATTGAAGCGGGACCGCCCACTCTGGAAAATGCGCTGGGTCCCCGGATGGCGCTTTTGTCGCATTATTTTGAAATGTGGCTCAGCGGGTTTACGGCGCAGACTTTTGCTCAGCATGAGCAGGAAATTTTCGAGATTTTAACCCATCTGACCGGAGCATTTAAAATCAGCGATGAGTTTACGGCAGAGGACCCGTCCGACAGGTCGGTGTACCGATACAAGGGCCTGCTGTTTTTCGCGGCCCGCGGCGCGGTGGTCACGATCAGCCCTGCAAGCGGAGATGTGTTTGGCGGAACCTTGCCCGGGATCATCCGGGAAGTGACTTTTGAGGAACTTCAGGCAAAGAGCCGCTCGGAAATGCGCACGCTGGAAAAAATCGATTTTGCCGCCGCGACGCGCGAGCAGATTGACGGCCGCGTCAGAGAAGCCGGAGTAAAAGCAGGCAAGCAAAAGCTTGTTGCCGGGAAGCTTGAAGCCCTGCAGAAAGCCGGCGGCATCAAGAGCGCGGATGACATGAGGACTGTTCTTGCAGCCAATTCAATGCTCGGCAGCTCGCCCGCAGTAGAAAAGCTGATCGCTTTTTTTGAATTCAAACCTGCCGCGCTTCCCGCTCCTGCTGTTGAAGAAACCGCGGCTGTTTCCGGCGCCGCGGCAATTCCGCTCCGGAAAATGTATCCGGCCAATCTCACCGGCGCCCGCAGCCTGATCTCCGACACCCTGGACTGGCTTGAGGCCGAACAAATGACCGCTTTTCCGGGGGATGCCGCTCGTGCCGCAGACGGCACCGTCCAATGGAAGCGGATGGCGGACGCGTTCCGCAAGCACCTTGCCGGCAGCGTGGAGTTCAATACGGACGGCCTGATGTTTTTCAAGGAATACAAAACCGGCGACGACATCCTCCTGCAAGTAAACGCCGGCATCCTGATGGGCTGGTTCCGCATGATTCAGCAGCTCTCAGCCGGAAATCCGGAAGCTGCGCAGACGCTTTTCGTTTTCCTGATCGCCGCCCTGGTAGTGCGTGAGGTCGAAGGTGCCAATGCCATGGTCAAGGACAGTGAGGCCGACAAGCTTATGTATGAGCGCTACAGGGGCCTTTTTCTGGAAGGCCTGAAGGCGTGGACCGGCGGCAATTACGCTTCGAATGATGCCCATTACCACCAGTATCTCCTCGACCATGCCGCGGAGATTGATGAAATGGTGGCCCCCAGCATTGCCGGTGAAATGTTTGAAGTCGAAAAAATGAAAGCTTTCCTCGGCTACATGCAGGCCCGGGGCCTTTATGACCCTTCGAAGCTCTATAGTTCGATTGCCCAGGTTCCCGGTTCAACGCTGGCCATGCGCGGCACGGTCAATTACCTCGGACTGCTGGTCCGCAGCTCGCGCCATGACGTCCTGATACGCGACCTTCATCAATACACGACTCTCGCGATTAATGAGAAGCGCCGCCAGAACGGCGCCCTGATTGTTCCCAGCCACGAACTGCTGATGCATTTCATGTGGCTTTCAAAAGCCCGCGGCGAACTTGACCTCGACCAGTTCGGCGCTTACATCAGAAACCCCGGCATTTATGCGGCCACACCTGAACATCCGGTTTTTCGCGTGTTCGAGCGTCCGGCCGCCCGTATCGCTCATCATGTCGACGCGCTTATGTCCCGCCGTGAGTCGCTGCGTTCTGAAGTCCGCGATTCCGATGTTGATTTTGATGAGTTCAGGACCGCGGCGGTAAAAGTGCTTGAGAAAATGGATGCCGCATATAACGAACTTCATGACAAGGCTTTCGCTGTTTCCGATCCGGCCGGGCAGCTTGTGAAGCTGGAAGACCTGCTTTTGCGGGACGATTTTGCCGCTTACCTGGAGCACAGGGAAACCATTTTGAAATTGCGCAGGCTTTACAGCGCCGGCGCTTTTTCTTATGGCGATGAGCGTAATAACCAGCGCCCGGAATTAGAGCTTCTGCAGACTTTCAGCAAAGAGGCGCTCGGCCTTCCGGACATCAAGGACAAAAAAGCGGCTGCTGAGCGGGCCGCGCGCGGGTCGTTTGATTTTTATGTCTATCATCTGCTTTCGCTGCTGGCATTTTCCGCTTATGCCGAGTGGCGGCAGAGCACGGCCGCGGACCGTGATGAAACCGCGCGCAAGAACATGGCTGAAGTGGAAAGTCTCTTGAAGAGTTTCCGTGGAAAATCCGTGCAGGGTTTTGACACAGACCCGCTTCTTTCGCTGCACCTGCTTTCTTCGTATCTGAGTTTTGATGAGCCTGAATATTTTCAGCTTGAGGCCTTTGCCCGCGCGCTGGGCGAGCAGGCCCTGGAACGCTGGGATGAATACACGCTGCGTACTATCGGCCGCCATTTGCGCGGAGTTTTTTATGTTCGGTACCGCACCGTGGAACACCGCCACCGCAATTCCCTGGATTATTCGCTGCTTGTTCCCGCCCTCGGCCGCGAACTTGACCGCTATCAGAAAGCGCGCACCTCGGGCAATGAGGTTTCCCGCCTGCGCCGCGCGCAAAATATTCTGGAAGGCCTTTCCGGAGACCCTGCATTTACGGTTTCCTCCGGCGTGCTTGCCAGGTTCAAGAGCGACGGGGGAGCCCCGTGGCACAAGGACTGGAACCGCCGTGTTTATCCTTCTGATGATCCTGCTTCGCTTCTGGCATATGGCCAGGCCTTGCGCCGGGAGAGGGGTTTTCTGTTTGGGGATATGCGAGTGCTCAAGCCTGTTCCCGGCGGCTATTCTCCTCTTGGCCGTCCGGATGTCTATTCCATGGAGCTGCTGAAATATATTGTGCTGGCGTCTATTCTTTCGCCGGGGTATGAAAAAATGACTTTTGGCGACCTTCTTGAAGGTGACAAGCCTTCGGCGTCTGAAGCGGATTCGCTCAAAGTTTCATGGAACCGGGAAATTGACATGAGAGGGAAAAAATATTCCATCGACCGGTTCCCTGAAGAAGCCCTGCGTTATTACAGCCCGCGCCGCGCTCAGGAGGAGTATGAAAGCGTGCGGAGCGCTCTTGCCAACTCTGATACTTTTGCTGATGAAGAGGGAAGCGAGGATGTCGTGCGATCTGAAATGCGCACTCCGGAAGATACCGGCAAAGAAGCCTCTGGTCCGGCATTGGCGCAGTCCAGGCAGTTTTTGATGAGTGTTGGAGACCAGATCCTTGTCAGGTTAAGCGATCAGCCTTTTGAAAGCACGGGCCGCCCGCCTTATCTGCTTCTGGATTACCGCGTCGCCAAAGCGGCTTCGTCGGGAAGCACGAAAATAAAAATCTGGTTTCCGATCCGTTCCTATACCGCACAACGTGAAGGAAGCAGCAAGTACCTGGACCCGAAAAAGTATATTGTCATCAGCGGTTCGGATAATGTTTTTGTGGTTCAGCCCAGGGCGCCTGAACTTCTTAAAGACGCGCGGGTCATCGAGGTCACGGTGGCGGACATCGGCGGAAAAAAGCTTCAGGTGTATGTCCGTTCCAAAACCAAAGATATGCCCACGGAAATAGTTTCGGCCGCGGACAGGATCTTGACTGAAAAAATGCTTCCGAATGAGACCGGAGAACAGGCATTGCCTCAGCCTGAAAAACTTGTTTTCGGAGATTTTACACTTCAATCCCTTGATGAGAAGGGCAGTTACGAGCGCCGCTTTGTCCGGGGTGAAGACGGGCTTTTCCGGCCGTTTGAGGTGCGTTCGGAACACCGCCGGATTTCTCCGGAAAAAGCGCGTGAGATGCTGGCCCGCACCGCAACGCCCGGGTTTAAAAGATATTTTGAGCTCCGCCGCCAGATGCTTCCGGAAGAATTTGAGCAGCTTTCCGCGCAGCAGCTGATCGTTATCCTGACCCGCCTGCTTGAGAGACCGGTTTATTCGGAAAGAGCCGGCATTCTTCCTGAGGCCGCGGACAGCGCGGTTGAGAAAAAAATCGGCACCGGCCGTGTGGCCGCGTCGCCCGCGCATGCGGCCTGGATGCAGGGTGTGGCTTCCATCAAGGGGCGCGTGCTTCTGGATTACAATGAAATGCTGGGTATCGCGCGCAGAAACCCCCGCATGTTTTTTATTCTTTTGAAAGCATTCCGTCAGTATGAAGATTCTCTGGGCGTTCACCAGCCGCTTATGGCCATGGCAGGGGAAGGCGACAGAAAAGCACTGCTGCGCGAACTGGGCCAGGTGCTTTTGAACCAGAAAAACCGCGAAATGTTTTCTTCGGAAGAGCGCGCAGAGCTGGAGAACCAGATCCTTCCGCAGCTGGACAATTTTATTTTCATCCTGTCCCCGGAAAAAATTCCGGGTTACCTTGAGGCCAACGAATACGGCGTCGCGACTCTGCGGTTTTCCGGCAACGGCCTGCTTTCCCAGCTTCCTCTTGGCGCGGAGTTTTTGATCGACGGCCGCAGCCTTGACCAGATGGATGACCGTGACCTTGTCGCGGTGGCGTTTTTGATCCCGAACCTTCTGAAAGCCGCTTCGCTGGTCCGCGGCATCAAGGCCAATCCCGCGGAACAGGCCCGGCTGCTGAAAACCTACCTGCAGACCCTGCTTCCGGGTGTCAGCAGCAGCGCTCGCGGGTTCCTGATTCAGCTGGGCGATTATCTCGACCAGGTGGTTTTGAGCCGCGACCTGATCCAGAGCGCCGCGTAATCCTTCTTCCGGCCGCGCATTTAGTATTTGACCAGGCATTTTCGGCTTGAGATAATCAACAGATCAAATTCTCTTGGAACCCCAAAGGAACTTATATATGGAGACCCATACCATGAGCGAAAGCTCGACATTCAAATCCGACCTTCTTAAAGGCAAGAAAGCCCTTGTTGTGGGCGTTGCCAACAAACGCAGTATTGCCTGGGGCATTGCCCAGGCCCTTGCCAATCACGGCGCGCAGCTGGCCTTTACCTATCAGGGTGAACGCCTGAAGGAAAGTGTGGAGGAACTTGCGGCCACGCTTCCTTTGAAATCTCCGCTTTATCCCTGCGACGTGACCAAGGATGATGAAATCAAGGCCGCGTTTGAAGCCATTGGAAAAGATTTCGGCTCTCTGCAGATGCTGGTGCATTGCGTGGCTTTCGCGAAAAAGGAAGATATCAGCGGCCGTACCGTGGATACTTCACGTGATGGTTTCGCCCTGGCCCATGACATCAGCTCTTACTCGCTGATCGCGCTGTCCAAGGCCGCGGAGCCGCTTCTTGAAAAAGAGGGCGGCAGCATTGTGGCCCTGACTTATCTGGGCGCGGACAAGGTCATTCCCAACTACAATATTATGGGGCTGGCCAAGGCCAGCCTGGAGTCCGGTATCCGTTATCTGGCCGCAGACCTTGGCAAGAAGAACATCCGCGTCAACGGCGTTTCCGCCGGCCCGGTCAACACGCTTGCCGCCCGCGGCATCGCGGGTTTCACGACCATGCTGGAAAATCACCGCAACCGCGCCCCGCTGGGCCGTAACGTGGAAATCGAAGAAGTCGCCAACGCCGCGCTGTTTCTTCTGAGCCCGCTTGGAAGCGGTATCACCGGAGAAACGATTTACGTGGACTGCGGCTACCGCGTCATAGGTGCGTGATCCTGAATGTCCAAAAATATTCTTGTCCTCGATCTGGAAACGCAGAAGTCTTTCAAGGAAGTCGGCAAAGCCAACCTTGAAAAGCTTCGCGTGTCCGTGGTCGGAGTTTACGACTATCTGACCGACAAGTATTCCACCTACGAAGAAAAAGAGATCATGAAGTTTGAACCGCGTCTTAAAGAAGCGGACATGATCATCGGTTTCAATATCCGGCGTTTTGATTTTCCGGTGCTGGCCCCATACCTTTTTATGTCCATTGAAAACCTTCCTTTGCTGGACCTTCTGGATGAAGTCGAGAAAAACAGGGGGCACCGCGCCAGTCTGGACAGCCTTGCCGGACCGACGCTGAAGCAGCACAAGACCGGAAACGGCGCGGACGCGCTCATCCTTTTCAAGGAAAACCGCATGGACGAACTCAAGCGCTACTGCCTTGAAGACGTGCGGCTGACCAAAGAAGTTTATGAGTACGGCTGCCGCGAAGGCAAAGTGCTTTTTACCTCGAACTGGGATTACAAGACTTATGAAATCCCCGTAGACTGGAAGAAAAACACCGCTGAAATCATCGGGGGCCGCGCTTCTTCAAAGGCGGGCTCTTTTCCCGCCAGCCTCTTTTAAATCTGCTTAACTTCTTTACCTGCAATCATTTAAATTAAAGCAAAAGCCCGCTGGGAAGCGCTCCGGGTTTGTGATATAATTCCCTTCTTCTAACCCTTTACTTTTAAAACAGTTGTGAGCGAAAAATGAACGTTAAACTGCCAATTTATATGGACAATCATGCGACTACGCCTGTGGACCCCCGGGTCCTGGAGGCCATGATGCCGTATTTGACCTATGAATTTGGCAATGCCGCGAGCATCAACCACCCTTTTGGATGGCGCGCGGAAAAGGCGGTCGAAAAAGCCCGTGCCGTGATCGCGGACTTTCTTGGCGCCGCGGATCCGCAGGAAATTGTTTTTACCAGCGGCGCGACCGAATCCAATAACATCGCGCTCAAAGGTGTTTTTGAAATGTACCGCGAAAAAGGCGACCATTTCATTACGCAGGCAACGGAACACAAATGCGTGCTTGATACCTGCAAATACCTTGAGAAAAAAGGCGCCAGGGTTACGGTGCTGCCCGTGGATGAATTCGGGCAGGTCCGCATTGAAGATGTCAGGAAAGCCATTACGGACAAAACCGTTTTGATTTCCGTTATGGCTGCGAATAATGAAATCGGAACCATCCAGCCTGTTGCCGAAATTGGCAGGATGGCGCGCGAAAAGGGGATCATTTATCATTGCGACGCGGCCCAGGCCGCGGGCAAGATCCCGGTCCACGTGCAGGACATGGACATTGATATTCTTTCTATTTCTGCCCACAAGATGTATGGCCCCAAGGGCATCGGTGTTTTGTGGGTCCGGAGCAAGAACCCCCGCATCCGTCTGACGCCCCTGATTCACGGCGGCGGTCATGAAAACGGCATGCGTTCCGGCACGCTGAATGTGCCCGGCATTATCGGTCTTGCCAAGGCATGCGAAATTTCAAAAGAGGAACTTTACAGTGAAATGGCGCGGCTTGTTTCCCTGCGCGAAAGGCTGCGCGACGGAATCCTCCGCCAGATCGACGGCGTTTACGTCAACGGACATCCGGTCAACCGGGTTCCCAACAATTTAAATTTGAGTTTTACGGGAGTCGAAGGCGACGCGCTGCTCATGGGAGTCAATGAAGAGATCGCGGTTTCGACCGGCTCTGCCTGCACTTCCAAAAGCGTGGAACCTTCGTATGTGCTCCGCGCGCTTGGACTTTCAGGAGAAAGAATTCAGGGCGCCCTGCGGTTCGGGCTGGGCCGCTTCAATACTGAAGAGGAAGTGGATTACGTTGTGGACCGCGTGACCCGCACGGTCAAGAAACTCCGCGAGCTTTCGCCTCTTTCGAGAAAAAGCTGATTTGGATTGTCATCCCAGCGCAAGCTGGGATCCAAGCGTTACCAGAAACCCTGGATTCCTGCTTTCGCAGGAATGGCAGGAAATGTTAACACAGGAGTAAAAAATTTATGTCGATTTATCTGAGCCAGGACGCGATCGCGGAAGTCAAAAGAATGGCCGCGAAGGACAGCAAGCCCGATATGGGGCTCCGGTTGGGCGTCAAGGGCGGCGGCTGTTCCGGCCTTTCCTATTTCATGAACTTTGACGTGAAAAAGGAAAAGGACCAGGAGTTTGACTTCGAAGGCCTGAAGGTCTTAGTGGACCCCAAGAGCCTGCTGTACCTCAAGGGAACCACCCTTGATTATGTCGACACTCTCCAGGACAAAGGTTTCAAGTTTATCAATCCCCAGGCCAGCAAGACGTGCGGCTGCGGGGAATCATTCTCCGTCTAACCTGCCGCGGCCGATCTCATGGACAAAAAAACAGCCGAAGAAAAGCTCAAGCCCCTGCACCACGAAATCCGCTACCTGGGCGACTGTCTGGGCCGCGTGCTGATTTCGCAGGAAGGCAAATCCTTTTATGAGCAGGTTGAGGCCATCCGCACCCTTGCCCGCGATTTGAGAAACCGTTACAGCACGGAACGGGAAGGAAAGCTTACGGAAAAAATCGGCTCACTCGATCTTGAGAAAATGATCAAGGTGCTGAACGCGTTTACGGTCTATTTCCAGCTGGTCAACCTCGCGGAAGAAAAACACCGTGTGCGCCGCAAGAAAGCATACGAGCAGGAAGGGGTCCCTCAGCCCGGCTCGCTTGAAGATATTGTCGAGACGCTTAAAAATTCCAAAGTTTCCTTTAAGAAAATTGAACAGATCGTTTCTGATCTTTCCATTGAGCTGGTCCTGACCGCGCACCCGACCGAAGCCCAGCGCCGTTCCGTGCTTGAAAAGATTTTTGACGTGGACCGTCTGCTCGATGAGCGCGAGTACCGCATGCTGACCAAGCGCGAACTTGAAGAAATCGACCTGAAGGTCTGTGAAGCCCTGACGCTTTTGTGGCAGACGGACGGCCTTCGCCGCCGCCGCCAGACCGTGCTGGACGAAGTTGATAACGGTCTTTTCTATCTGGACGAAGTGCTTTTTTCCGTGCTTCCGGCCGCGCTGCTGCGCTTTTACAAGCTGATCGAAAAAGCCTACCAGAAAAAGCTTTCATTCAAACCCTTTGTGCGTTTCGGTTCCTGGATCGGCGGCGACCGCGACGGAAATCCGTTTGTCACGCACCAGGTGACGCTTGAAGCCCTGCGCCGCCAGAAGGAAGTGCTGCTGCGCAAATACATTCAGACCCTTGACGTCATGCTCCGGGACTTCAGCCAGTCCGTGCATCTGGTGGGCGCGTCGCGCGAGCTTCTGGAGTCGACTGAAGAGGACGCCCGCGGCCTCCGGCTTTTCGCGGAAGCTGTGCGCGAAAAAAGCAAGCACGAGCCTTACCGCAAGAAGATTTCCTTTATTCAGCGCAAGCTTGTCAACACGCTGCGCCTGAACGCTTCTGAAGCGCAGAGAAAAACCGCGTCGGAAGAAACCATCGAAGCTTATTATCCCAACGCCCGCGCTTTCCGCGAGGACCTGATGATCCTGGTCCGTTCATTTGAAAAGAACAAGGGTGAGTACCTGGTGCCGCGTCTTGAAAAGCTGGTGGCGTCCGTGGATATTTTTGGTTTTCATTTCGTCAAGCTTGATATCCGCGACAATTCCACTGTTATTGAAACCGCGATAGCGGAAATTCTCGAGAAGGGCGGGCTTTCCCAGAAATTTTTTCTGGACCTTCCGGAAGATGAAAAAGTCCAGCTTTTGACGCGTTTGATCCAGGAAGGCCCGCACGAAGGACTGCTTCAAAACACTTTCGGCGATGCCGCCACGGAAGTCCTGGCGACTTTCCGCGCGATTTCGGAAATCCGCTCCGGCTTTGACGCCAACGCGTTGGACCGCTACGTGCTCAGCATGACCCGCGGCCGTTCCGACGTTCTGATGCTGGTCTGGCTTGCGCATGAGACCCAGAACGAAGGCCTGATGAT
>CAZIQJ010000002.1:0-43091 GCA_964541285.1 uncultured bacterium
CCCGTGGCCCTGTTGCCAAAAACACGCGCGGGCAAAACCTTGGTGTTGTTCAAAACCAGGACATCTCCGGGAACAAGAAAATGCTCCAGGTCGCGGAAAATATGGTGAGAAAAATCTCCGGAAGCCCGGTCAACTTTTAAAAGCCGGGCTGAAGGACGATCCGCGGGCGGATGCGCGGCCACAAGCTCTCTGGGGAGATGGTAATCAAATTCGGAGAGTTTCATGAAACAGCTATGCGACCTGCTCCCCTTTCAGAATTTCAGGTACGGGCCTGGTGTCGATACGAATGCCGCCGTCATGCTCAATTTTCAGCGTGTAAATCGTTCCGGGAAGAAAAAGCGAGCCCGGGGCCTCGATCTGCGCGTTTTTAACGCCTGAACGTTCGCGGGCCTGCGGATCCAGCGCGTATTTCCAGAATTCTTTCCAGAGTTCCGTTTCAAAGGTATTTTGTTCCCCGGAAATTTTATAACCCTGGGGAACAGACTCCAGCGGCGTGATATCAAACTCCTGTGTGCGCGGGCCGTCCAGCACAAAAGCCTTGGTAAACAGGTACGCACTCCTGCCCTTCAGCTTGTCGCCTCCGCGCACAAACTTGTCTTCAAAGCGGACCACAAGCGACTGAAATTGAATGATGTTTCCCTGAAATGTGAAGTATTTCGCGGGCAAAGGCTTTCCCGCAGCGTCGTATTCCAGAAACTTGATGGTCGTGCGGATCTTCTTCGAAGTTTCGTCAAATTCGCTTTTGGTCACCAGGACTTCGGCGGCGCGGGATTCGGCGGAGAGGCGCTCAATGACCTGGCGAAGAATCCGGTTCTGCTCAAAGAAATTACGCACGTGGACAAAGACAAAAATGACCAGTGCCGCGGCCAAAAGCCCTTTAATAATGAATGATATTTTTACCTTCATAGAGTCCTTCCGGAGAGGCAAAACAGGCTAAAACTTTACCAGATAACCCTCCGGAAGTCTTGAAAAATAACCGGAAGCGTCAAAGCCCCTTCAGGAAGGGAACCAGCCTTTCATTAAAGGCCTGCGGATTCTCAAGGTTGGAAAGATGGGCCGCGCCGGGAATGATGTGCAGGGCTGATGCCGGAATGGCTTTTGCCATGGTCTCAGATACCGCGGGCGGAGTCAGCTTGTCATGCTCGCCCACCAGGATCAGCGTTGGAACCGCAATGGCGGGCAAAGCCTCGGTGGTGTCCGTACGCGCGGCAAGCGCCAGCAGTGTGCCGCTGATACCAAGCGAAAAATTCCCCGTGATCATTTTACGGACCTGTTCCGCGAGTTCAGGCCTGGATTTCAGCGTTTCTTCGCTCAAAACAGTTTTGACAAAACCTGCCGCGAATTCCTCCACCCCGTTTTTCTTGACCGCGGCCACAGCAGCCGAACGCTTGATACGGACCTCTCCGGTATCATCTTCGCTTTTGGTATCGCAAAGCACAAGCCCGAGGATCCGGTCCGGATGCCTTTGAACCGCGCGCAGGGCAATGTACCCGCCCATGGAAAGTCCGCACAGGACCGCCTTGCCGATTTTTAAATGATCCAGAAGATCGATCAGATCATCCACGAGAAATTCCATCGTGTACTGCCCGTCGCCAGGGTCACTTTCGCCATGACCGCGCACGTCATAAGCCACGAGCCGGCAAAAATCCGCAAGAATTTTCATCTGCGGTTCCCACAGGGTGCGGTTAAATGGAAAGCCGTGGATCAAAATCACTGGAAGCCCTTCCTTTCTTCCACGCTCCTCAAAGGCAATCCCGTTGATCTTTTCCATGTCAGGCGGCGTCCGCGGCATAAGACGCGTCCCATTTCTGCCATGGATATTCCGGCTGAAGCAGGGGGACTCTGTTTTCTTTGGGAAACTCAAAAGGAAAAGTCAGTGTTTCAATGGCTCCGGAACCAAAACGTACCAGCCCCATCCCGATTCCCTGGACCAATCCCGCGGTCCAGCCATAGGCCGGACTTTCCGTCCTGCTGGTCACGGAAACCATTCTCGCGATTTCCACGGGTGAAGCGATCATATTCAGCACTCCCCGGCCAAGCTTGTCTCCCCAGCTGTATTCAGCCTTCACCGAAGAGCCCAGGTCAGCGCGCGCCGCCGTTATCTGGCAAAGCATAAAAATAATTAAAACCATAAAAACACGGAAATAAATTTTTTTCATCTTGCGCCTCCCTTTTTCAAATTTTGAATCCTTGATAAATCCGCCGTCCATCAATGGCATCCTCGGAACAGAAAAATCAAAAACAGGACCGGCACAGGCACGCCCAGAAGCCAGAACAAGGCATAAGTCCTGAGCTTGCCTGAATCTGACCCGGTTATTTTAAAAATTTTTTGCATGTTTCGCTCCTTTTTCAAATACCGTGTCTTTCCCGAAAGTCTCCTGAAGCCAGCGGCGGGAAGACAAGAACCAGAACACAAAACCCGCGGAAGGCAGGGCCTGCGCAAAACCGAGCGCAAGCATGACCCTCGCGGCGGGAGAAGGCCCTGAACTCAGCATCAGATACAACGCTGCCTGCAGAACAATCAGCCCGCTGAAGAAAAAAATGACGCACGCCGCCAGCTGAACGCCCCGAAGGCAGATGCTGCGCGCCCCCCGCATCAGCCGGAGCTGATAAATGGCGGTCTGGATTTTCACCAGCTCCCCCATTCCCTTGCGGTATTTGCGCACCGTGCCGCCCAGCGCAAGCATGGCAAGCATGAACCATTTATTCTTCGCGCTCAGGTTCATTTTTTCCCCAGCGCCATTCCCGCGACCAGCGCGACAAAAGCCGCGGCGCCAAGATAAGGCCACGGATTGCGGCGGACCCTGGCTTCTTCCGCGTGGAGCTCTTTGGCCACACGCTTTTTGGCCTGGTGAAGAAACTCAACGCCGTTCTCCGCCTGACCGGAAAGAAGTTCGCGGATCTCCGCGTAGCGGTCGCCGATCATGCCGTAGAGTTCTTCTTTTTTTTCTTTTGCTGCTTCGTTCAAAAGATCCAGAGCTTCATGGATCTTGTCATGATGTCTTGATGTTTTCATGTTCGCTTCCTTTCGCTGCGGATTCCTCCGCTGAGTTGATTTCCAAATCCACGAACAGGGGGAAGTGGTCGGACGCTGTCTTGTCCAGCTGAGTCCCCGGGATCGTGATTTTCCTGACCCGGATTTCCGGGCTTACAAACACATGGTCGATCCGGCTGAATCCATACGAACCGAGCCATGTTCCAGACGGCCGGTGAAACTCCAGGGCCGCCTGACAGTCGCACAGCTTCGCGGCCATGCGCCTGTAGACCGCTGACGAAGGAGCCGCGTTAAAATCCCCCGCCAGAATGACCGGCGTCCTGCATTCAGGGTTATCAAGCCATTCCGGCCCCAGCAGCGCCGCAGCCTGCACCAGCCGTTCCTGCGGCCAGATGCTCAAATGCGTGTTCAGCAGCTGGACCGCAGTTCCCTGAACATCGAGCTCCACCCACAGAACGCCGCGCGGCTCAAAAACCCTGCGGGCGGAAAACCCGGGCAGCGGCCCCACTTTGACGCGCCGCATGGGATAGCGGCTTAAAACCGCGTTTCCATAATGCCCATTCAGGCAAAAAGAAGGATGAAAATGAAAATCCATGCGCAGTTTGCGCGCAATAATTTCGGCCTGATGCGCCTGCCCGGAACGCTTTCTTCCCGCGTCAAGCTCCTGAAGCACAATAGCGTCAGGCTGATGCCGGGCCAGTACACGGGCAATACGTTCGGGAGAAAATCTTCCATCCATCCCCAGGCAGCCATGCACGTTATAAGAAGCCACACGCAGGTATTTGGGTTCCGCTGAAACACCATACTGCTCGTAGGTCACGCCCTCTTCGCCTCTTCCAAGCAAGCGCAGAGCGGCTTCTCTTATATGAAGCGGCCGCAAATATTCCCGGGCGCGGGCAGGCAGCGGAGCGTCCTGCGGAAACAGGGCAAACCCGCGCGTTTCTTCCCTGCCAAAACCGGCATGCGAACCGTTCTCCATGGGGAATGTGGTCGGCATTTCGCGGTTCAGCCAGCCGGAAACAATCAACTCCCCTGCTCCCGGATGATGGCAAAGCTGAACAAGGTCCTCCGTGACTTCATTTAAAAATGGATGGTCATGCCCCATGATCACGGCCGCGTCATCCGGAAGTTTATAAATTCCGGAAGCCGTCATGGCCGTGACTTTACGGTTTTCAGCAGGAATCAAAACCAGGGGTGCTCCCGTTTTCTCCAGAATGGCCGCTGCTTTCCGTTTTTTTTCTTCCGCGCTGAGAGGAGCCGCCGGATAAATGTAGCAAAGAGGCCCCATGCCAAGCACGGTCACGCGCGGCACGGAAGCTCCGGACTGCGCAGCAGGCCCGGGAGGCGGCACGGATTGCTGCCCGTAACGCCCCGCGCTGCAGCCGCAGGATCGATGACCGTATGAAGCCGCTTCCACAATGGGTTCTTCCCCAAAAATTTCAGAGATTTTATTTTCAATGCGCATACCGCTTTTGACCCGGTACGGAAGGGTATCTTCCTGACCGTGGTCGGAGTAAACCCAGACTTCATATTCCCGGCGGTCGGCAACGCGCGCGGCTTCCCAAAGCTCCTTGACCGCGTGATCAATGCCGCGCAGGCACCAGTGCGCAAAAGCGGAGGACGGGCCGCGGCGGTGCGCCTGCTCATCGTACCCGAAAAAATTTACATGAATGACCGGAAGCCCCCGCGCGATATCGATCTTGGCCCCCAGCAGGACCAGTTCGCGCAGCAGCACGCAGATAAAAACACGCGTCAGAATGAACTGGAGTTCCATAAGAAAACTCTGACCCCGGATGACGCCGCGCGCCAGGTCGTAAATACCCAGACAGAACTCAATAACCATCAAAACCGCAGCACGCAAAAGCATGTCGATATGAAATAAAAAAAGAAAAAACCAGTTCACCGGGTTCAGCGCCTTGAAAAAACCCTGCCACCCCGCGCTGGCCACGCAAAAATGAGACTCCTGCGCTCCTCCGGTAAAAATATTCGAATAAGAACTTCCGCCTTCAAGCAGGCCGCGGTTCTCCCTCGCGAGACGTGTTTCGATTTCCGCCGCGGCCGCGGGGTTGTACATGGTGAAAACCTGCCCGCTTTCACGCTCACAGAAATTAAAGGCGGGAACACAGGACTTCACACCGTAAAAAAGTTCGCCCTGCACCGCGGGAGTGGCTGACGGAAGCCCCGAATAATGCGCGTACTCCCGGTACTTTTCCTTCTGCATCAGGCGCTTAAGGAAAGGAAGATGGCCTTCACGCATGGCCCGGCGCATCTGGGTCTGCGAAAGCCCGTCTACCTGAACCATAACAAGGCCCGGAGTGTGCCCCGGCACGCCCGATTTGGGCAGAGAAATCAGCCTCAGCTCCCAGTACGAGCGCATGAACCAGCGGCGTATTTTCCTTAAAAAAACCGCCATCCGCGTGATCATTTTTATTCTCCTTTCCTCTTAAAAGTCCGGCGGCCGGAAAAGAGCGGAGGAAACACTCTTCCCCGGGCCGCACGGATCCGGAGCTCTAAATCCGTTCACTCCGGTTTTTATTTCCCGGATCCCTGTCTTCCTGTTTCCCGGAACCTGCGCGGTTTTCAGGGCTTTCGTCCGCTTCCCCAGACTCCGCTTCCTCATGACCTCCGCCGGCAGCATCCATTTCACCAAGGTCCTCGCGGCGAGTGTCCGCATCATCGGCCTGGCGGGATTTCGGCGCGCCCGCTTCAGAAGAAGCCGTCTTGCCCCCCTGCGGCCGGCTTTCTTTTTCTTCCTCACCCGTAAAATTCCGGGTCCGTCCGGCTTTCTGTTCTTCCTCTCTCGAGGAAGGAGCATACGGACGCCGGGCCGGCGGCTGCTTCTCAGTCGTGCGTCCGCCCGTTGCCGTGCTTCCCGCGCCCTGGTAAGGCCGCGGCGGATTCTGCTGCTGCTTATTTTCAAAGTTCTTTTCCATAACAACCTCCCTGATTGTCCTTCATTTTTACTGTATTTTTATTTACTGCCCCTTCCCGCGCCCTTCTTCGGCGTGGTGCTTCATGACGGTCCGCGCCGCGACTTCTTTGGCCTGCTTCCCATAAAGCCCAGACTTCAGGGCCGATTCTTTTATGTGCTCGTACTGCCTTTGTTCTTTTTTCCCAACTCCCTTCAGATGTTTACCGCCAGACATAGCTTCCTCTTTTTCCCCCGCCCGACGGCGGAGTTACCGGCGGGAATTCCGCGGGCGGAGCCGGCGGCTGCGGCGGAGGAAAAACTCCCGGAGCTTCCCCGGGTTTTTCCGGGTCCGGCCCCCGCGGCGGTAATGAAGGCGGCTCTTCCGGCCTGGCTGGAGGCTCGCTCTCCGGCCCCTGGGGACGCGGCGGATTCACAGCAGGATCCGTCGAAGGCGGCGGAACTTTTGGTTTTTCCTGTTTCAATTTCATAACAACCTCCTTAATAGACCAGCGAACCTCTCTGGATCTGGTCCTTGCGGATTTCATACTCCCGCTGGTCAATTCTTCCGGCCTTGTAGTCCTCTTCAAGCCGGTTCATCTGGGATCTGGCATTGGCCTCATACGCCACGCCCGTGGCACCGGCGCCGCTGGCCGTGCCTCCCCAGAAAGCGCCCGAGCAGCCGGCAAAAACCGCCAGGACCCCGATCATCGCTATGACTCCGGTTTCTTTTTTCATAACACTCTCCCTTTTCAGGTTTCATTTCTGCATGCTTTCGCCTGCGCCCTCAATGTCGCGGCCGACACCCCTGACCGTTTCACTGTGGCATCCGGTTAAAACCGCAAGCATTCCCGCGACCATCAAAAAAGCGATGAACTTTTTCATGTCTTCCCCTTTCAGGCCAGAGGCGGCCGCTTGATATTTCCAAACAAAAGCGAAGCCACAAACAGCACCAGAAAAATCACGAAAAGAATTTTCGCGATCACCGCAGCGCTGGCGGCAATGCCTGTAAAACCCAGCAGCCCTGCCACAATGGCAATAATCAAAAACGAAATGGTCCACGACAGCATGATGCACCTTCCTTTCTAGTTCGCGGAACCCTGGCACCCTTCATAGGAAGGGATCATGGCCAGCGCGCCTTTAAGCACGCAAGGGGCGTCCGCCTCTTTTTCCAGCGGCGCAGCGCCGGATTCAGCGGATTTCAAAACCTCCGCAGACACCGCGCTTCCCGCCGCCTTGCCCAGGTTGGCAAGCATTTCCCACTCCCTCTTGATTCTTTCCATGACCAGCTGCCAGGGAGAGCATCCCGCGGCGCAGGTTTCCTGCTTGCGGCTCCTGGTTTTTTCATAAAGCCGCAAGGCCTTGTCCGCGGAATTTTCAATCGAAAACTCCCTCGCAGTCCTTGCCATTTCTTCACGCATTTGTTTTTTCTGCGCCGCTGTCCTTTTCATAACCCAGGCCAGCGCGTCCGGAAAAAGGCTCCGTTTTTCTGCTGAAAGAAGCCGCCCGTTCTTGCGGTCTCGCACCACTTCACGCACCCCCGGGCCGTCCAGCGCGACCACAGGAACGCCGGCCGCCATCGCCTCGGTAATGACCATGCCCTGGGTCTCGCTCTGCGAAGCAAACGCGAAAGCATCCATGGCGTGATAGGCGTCCACCAGCTTCTGCCCGCGGAGCACACCCGCGAAGCGGACGCGGCCCATGACCTCCGCTTCCCTGAATATTTTTTTCATCTCCCCCTCGGAAGGGCCGCGCCCGACAGCCAGAAACCAGGCTTTTTTCTCTTTCTTCAAAAAATCCGCGGCCGCACGCGCCAAAAATTCCAGGTTTTTTTCCGGCGCTACCCGCCCGGCATAGCCCGCCACAAAAGCTCCCGCGGGAATTTTCATATTCCGGCGGAACTTCGCGCCTGCGCCCCTTGCAAACGCCTTGATATTCACACCCGTGGGAACAACCCAGACATGGCTTGTGACACCACGCTCCATCAGCAGCTCGCGCACACTTTCACTGGGGGCAATAACATGGTCCGCGAGGTTGGCGTAGCCCGTACCCATTTCAATGACGAAGTTTTTTCCCGCTTCCGTGTTGAGCGGAAAATAGTCGGTATACTGCTCAAACAGCGTGTGATGCGTAAAAATCAGCGGAATCTGGTACTGTCCGGCCAGGCGCAGCGCCATGTCGCCCATCAGAAACGGATGATGCGCATGAATGATGTCAGGCCGGAAAGAATCCACCAGCTTGCTGACGAGGCCGGGGATCGGGAGGCTGACGGAGAAATCCGTGCCGTTAAAATTTTGAATGGCCGGAACCCGGACAACGCCATACTCCTTTTTCCTGGAACCTTTGAACTCCGGCGAGACAATCAGGACTTTATGGCCCCGCCTGCGAAATTCTCCGGAGAACGCCGCGATGGATTTTTCAAGCCCCCCGGTCAAAGGGAAATAAGTGTTGGTCATCATAAGAATATTCATAAAGAAAGGCTCCCCGCCGCGATTTCGATTCCGCTTTCATGAGTTCCGGGAGGCACACTCCATCTCTGCCCGGCCAGCCGGACTTCGATCTCAGGTTCCTCTCCCCGCCACTCGCCTTTCCAGGAAACGAGGATGTTTTCCGCTTCATGCTTCAGCTCAATTGAAACCGGACCGAACTCCGTAGGCGCCGGCCCCCAGAAAAGAGGCTGCCCGCTTTCAATCCAGGATTCCGGAATTCCGCTGCAGAGGACAAGCTTCTCCCCTTCTTCGCGGACAAAAATGTTCCGCATCATCAGCGCCCACTCCGCCGACGCCCAGATATGTTCACCGTCCCCCATGCAGCCGCCGCGCGTCTGCGGATGAATGGCTTCCGGCCAATGCCCCGTGCGCGTGGCAAGACCGGCGACAGTTCTGATTATTTCAAAAAAACGGGGATCTCCGGCACGCATCAGGACCTGGGCAATCGCCAGCGTCAGATAGGGGTTAATACCGGAGTGCGCGATATCGTGAAAAAAAGCTCCGTCAACAAAACAATGCCGCATCAGATACTCCACGCTTTCAAAAACACGCGGGTCTTTTTCACTCCACAGGCGAAGCGGGTAATCCACGACAATAGAGCCTACAGCGCCGGTATCCAGACGCCGCGATGGCGCCGCGGGCATGGCCCTGCTCCCCAGCCTTGCGGCGGACTCCTCAAGACTTTTTTCAATACAGCCCATGAATTGCTCCGAAGTTTCCCGGTACTCATCGGCCGCCTGTTTCTCGCCAAAATACTCCATGAACCAGGCGGCTGAACGCAGGCCTTCCACTCCCCAGAAATCATCCCAGTAATAAAAATCATTGGGCCCAAGATGCTCCGCGCTGAAACCCGCGGGAAAAAGCCCCGCGTTCAAATTACCGGGCATATCCTTGATGCGTTTCCTGAGGATCCACTGCGCGGCCTTCTGTACATGCCCTTTCCATTCCGGCCGCGGGGCCTTGCCCGTCAAAAGGCAGAATTTTCTTAAAAGCCAGAGAACCTGTCCGTTGGAGTCCCACTCTCCTTCCTGCGAATGGAAATAGCCGGTAATGCCCTGGCGTTTCAGAAAAATATCCTGGATAATTTTTTCAACACGGTCTGCAAGCCCGGAGCATAAAAGGGCGTAGCAGATAATGACTGCGTCGCGGAACCAGAAATGCTTGTAGGTAAATGGTCCGGGATAAACTTCCCCCGGCGTGTGCAGTACCATGGCGCGGACCGCGCACTCGTAAAGAAACTCAAAACGCTCGTCAGGGACCTTGAGTCCGGCCATACCTGCCGTGCTTTCGCTCCACAATGCGGCTGTTTTCGAAGAGGCATCGCGGAAAGTCATGATTTTTTCAGTCTGCTTCATCGGAACACGTACCGTGATCGAGCGGCTGTGTCTGGGGGTGACTTCAAAAAGCGCGGCCGCAGTAGCAAGCCCAACCGGACAGTGAATGGAGCCCAGGCCATCAGAACCCGGCAGCTTGCCGTAGACATCGCCCTGATGGTATTGAGAAAAAGCGTGGGCGTCCCAGGCGTGGTCAAAGTAAACTTTGTTTTTCCCATTCACCTGCCAGCCGTACCCCTGGTCTTTTGGAAGAGTTTCAATGTCATGCACAAAGCTGACCCCTTCCGGGTTGCACGGGCGCAGCGAAACCGCGAGCCACGCCTTATACTCCGAACTTGCAAACGCGCGGACGCGCAAAACCGGAATCTCCGGATCCTTGAGCATCTCCACCCAGGCTGTGACGGAAATCGCCAGACCGTCCCGGGCAGCAGAGGTCCGCACGCCCAGACTCGGTTCGAAAATCGTTTCCTGCCGCACACCTTCAGCGCGCGAAGGGATCAGGTCCGAATGCTTGTCCGTCAACAGCCAGACATCCAGCGACCAGCTGTCGTAGAAAGGAGTGATCAGACCGCGCGGATCGATGAGCGGATACTCCGCGCAGCCGGGAATACCGACGGCCGTCCAGTTGCGGTGAGTCAGGTTGATCTGAGTCAGGGAAAAGGCCCTGGGAATAAAAGCCGGATCTCTGGGATTAAACTGCCGGACGGCCCAAAAAGGCCAGATCCAGTCAAGGTTGTGCTGGATCGCCTGTCCGTTCATCAGTCCGCGGGCCTGAAGAACAAATCCCAGCCGCAAAATTTCAATCGGAGCGGCGATTTCAGACGGCTGTGAAAACCTCTGCGCTTTTGAAAGCAGGCTGACAGGATCGGCAAAACCTTTGGCCCGGGCAACATAACGCACCATAAAACGCCAGGGCAGCCATTGCATCCACATAAGGGTTCCTCCTTTTCTTCCAGCCTAGACGTAACAAGCCACGGGCCGGCGAAAAACAACCTCGGGCGTCCGCTGAAGATGCGCGGGGAGCTCCACAACCACGATTTCAAAAGGCTCGAGCACATGGCCTCCAAGCAAGTATCCCGCGCAGGCCATGCCTGCTTTATCTTCCACCACCATTCGGGCGCGAACCTCCGGGCCTGTCTCGTCCTGCATGATCTGGCCGGTCATGGAAACAACCTGAAAATCATCTCCCAGCGGAATTTTTTTGTACTGCTGAAAATTTAAATCCGGGCATCCAAGCGTCATGGCGCTCATATTTCCGCAGCCGCTGAAACCGCTGCAAATCAGGTCCTGCTCCCTGGAAAAACCCGAGAGACTCTGAATGACGTCCTCTCCCTCTTCCAGAAGAAGCGCAAATGTACGAAGCCCTTTTTCCTCACCCATCAGCCTGGATTTCATCTTTTCCTCCTTTTCATTAACCGGCATCTTTAACTCAAAAGCCGTGCCAAACAGCAAAAGATCAGGCAAAGAATCCGTATCCGGTTCATTCTTATGGGGTTAGAAAAACAGCGGCTGATGGGAGGAAAAAATGAGGACAGGAAAGCTGTCTGATAATCCGGACAGTTCCTAATGCGGATCGGACAGGCCTGAAATCACAAAAGCAGGCCCTGTTGCGGGCCTGCTTTTGAACTTTTTTACCTGGAACTGTCTTATAGTGAAAAAAGAAGGGCGGGAAATTGCGCCCGAGTGCGAAGACGAGGTTGTCAAAACCTCGCAAGCCTGCCGAAATCATTGGATTTCGGCCTGGCAAGGAGGGCGAAATTGCGCCCGACTGGGGTCGAACCAGTAACCTTCAGCTCCGGAGGCTGACGCTCTATCCAATTGAGCTACGGGCGCGCAAACGTTTTTTTCAGCGCCCGTACAGGAATTTAATCCTTGGTCTTGTCCCCCTTCAGGGGGGAAGCTACGGGCGCAAAAGCGGTTTGTGCAACTTGCGCCCCTCTAAATTAGACCTATGGTCTATTCGATCTAGAGAAGCACAACCACAAAACTTTCTCACGAAACCAACTTTACTTACTAATCATCTTCAGACTCGTCCCCGCTTACGGGGATACGGGCGCGAGAAAACTAGACTTCAAGCTCTTCGAGCTTGTCTTTCAGCTGTGTCAGCCGGCTTTTGATTCCGGGAGCTTCCCCCCAGAGCCGAACGACCTTTGAACCGGGATAATAATACTCCAAAATCTGTTCATTGGAATACCCTAATTGCGCCAGCTGCCGCATGCCATACTGGCAAAGGCCCACGCCGTGCCCCCAGCCCTTGCCTCCAAAAGTAAAACCGTCACGCGTTCTGTCCAATGTGGTCACAAGCGTGCTTTTAAATTTCATCGGGTCCACCCAGATACGGAAATCATTGGACGGAACTTCCGTTTTACCCTTGTCATGCACAATCAAAAAACTGCGCGCACGGCCGCTCTGGTCAATCTTCGCAATCTGGATATCCCGAATACCGGAAATGCGGACCCCCTTGAGCTTCAGCCTTTTTTCAATTTCAGCGCGGGTAAAAGAAGCACTCCAGCGGTAATGTTTTGAAGACCAGCAAAACTGGCATTCCACGCCCTTGAGCGAAGAGTGAGGCTCCACGCTCCAGACATAATCGGCGCGCGTGGTTTTTCCTCCGCATGTGGAATGAAAATAGGCGGGAAAAAGTTTTCCCTGATACGTCATGACCTGACCGCGGGTTTCATCCACAGCGCGGGAAGTGGCCGCCGACTCCATGCTCTTCCCTCCGTAAACCTGGCTGAGAACGTCTTTGGAAAGAACAAATTTTTTGTCCTTGTTCTCAATGGCCTTGAAAAGCGCGTAAGTGCGGGAGGCGATGGCCTGGGCTTTCAGGGACTCCATCGGCCAGGAAGGGCTGGCTTCCGCAGGGAGCACCCCTTTAAGATAATCTTCGATCGAGACTTCGTTAATGACCAGAAGTCCATTGGCTTCGCGCCAGATTTTCAGCGAGCGGCGGTAAGTCTTGCCGCCCACGCGGATACTGCCCTCTCCGGAGTCAATGGTCAGCGGGGTTTCCTTGAAATTTTCCGGCCCCATCTGGATGCCGGACTCCGTGGGCTTCAGTTTCGCTCCCGCGATTTTCAATCCGCTGAAAAGAGGACGGTTCTTGCCGTCCAGAACCCGGAAGGGAGAATCCGTTGAAACCGTGATCTCCTTCAGGCCCGCGCCCACAGAAATACGGATGACTTCATAATCCTGAAGCTCCTGCGCTTTGGGAACATCAAGGGAAGTTTTTTTGATTTTTCCGTCTTCCTGCTCGGCCCCGAAAGGCCATGCGATAACGGAAAGAATCATGAAGGATCTGAGAAACCAGGAAATCATAGGCCGTTATTCTAGCAGAAATAGAAAAACAGGGTGCAAGATTTGCCGGATCAGGGCAAAAAAAAAGCCGGTGCATTAAGCACCGGCTTTTTGGATAAAACTGAAAATCTTTTTACTTCACACCGCTCAGGTAAGGCTTGAGCTTGTCCCAGGTGCGGCGGCCGACAACGCCATCGGCTTCCAGGCCATTATCGCGCTGGAAAGCTTTCACGGCATCTTTGGTCGCGGGACCAATTTTGCCATCCACATTGCCCTGGTAATAACCGGCGTTTTTCAGCGCGGCCTGAATGTCATGAGAAGGCAGTTCGAAACCGGAAGGCGTGCGGTAAACGCTCGCATAGTTGCCGGAAGAAGAGCTGCGGCTGGAAGAACCCGTGGCCGCGGCGCTCTGGCTGCCGGAGCGAAGTTCCTGGATGGACTGATCAAGACGAGTCAGCTCATCGGTCACAACACCCATCTGAGCTTCAAGGGCGCTGATCTGCTTTGAAGTTTTTTTCTTGGAAGCGCAGCCTGAACCGATAAGAAGAACACCGGCAAGCGCGAAAAACAGGGTAGTACGAACTGCATTTTTCATGAATTTAATCTCCTTTAAAAATTTAAACTTTTTGGCAGGTCTCGAAGAGCGAGTCGTCCAGTGATTTGGAGTCTAGCAAAAGCCCCTGCCTAAATCAACTAAAAAGACGGGCAAATGCCTGATTTCAAGCGGGATCCAGCACCCTGACGCCGAACACCAGAAACTCGGTATGGCCGATCATTCGCTGGACCGGCCGGGTTTTGCCTTCCCGCGCCAGAATCGGCCGTTCCAGAAGCTCTACACTCTCAACACGGATAAAACCATGCCTGCGCAGGGCTTCAGCCATTTTCTCAATCTGGTTAAAGGTCGGATTTAAACTAACAATTCTAGCACCGCCCTTCATGGCTTCCTTGACGACCTCGACTTCTTCCCAGGGCTGGGGAATATCGAGTATTACGGCATCAAAATTTTTCTCAGGGAAAGGCTCCCCCGCCACGCGCTGGTGGAAAACAACAGACTCTGCAAGCCCGGCTCGGTTGATGTTTTTAACCGCGTTCTGCGGAAGGTCCTGGCGGCGGTCAAAAGTATGCACACGGCCCGTGGGGCCGACCGCGGTTGCAAGCGCCATGGTCAGGGAGCCGGAACCGGTTCCCACTTCCAGAACTTTATGACCAGGACGAATGCCGGCGCGGATCATCAAAAACGCCGCATCCTTGGGATAAATAATGCCGCTCTCCCGGGAGGCTTTCATCATCAGGTCTTCGGTGCTGGGCCTTAAAAGCCAGGCCTCGCCATGGTCACAGACCACCTTGGTGCCGTAGTCCTTGCCAAGCCAGTCATCGGTCAGAAGCGGCTTGCCGCAGTGAATGCCGATTTTCTTGCCCTTCTGGACTTCCACCAGATAGGTTGTCTCCTCTTCCCCGAACCACAGCAGGACAAGCCCGCCTTCCTGAATTTGATTGGATTCCATAAGTGCAGTGTTCATAAGCGTTTAGATTACCATCCTTTAGAGGTGACCAGAGCCTTAAGCTCTTTAAAGTCCCGGGCGATCAGGTCCGGGCGCGCTGATTTTAACTCATCTTCGGAACTAAATCCATGAAGGACTGCGGCAATTTCTACGCCCGCGTTGCGTGCGGTTTCCACGTCAATCAGGCTGTCTCCGATAAAAAGGGTTTCTCCGGCTGTGACATTTTCATTTTTCATGAGCGCCACAAGCGCCTGCGGGTCAGGTTTCTTTGGATACTTCGCATCCCCTGCCACGATTTCCACAAAAAATTTTGAAACTTCCAGCCGCGCAAGCATGTCCTCGGAAAAAGGATTAGGCTTGTTGGTAATCACCGCCTGTTTGCGGTTTTCAAAAAACCGGAGAAGGTCAAGCGCTCCGTCATAAAGCTGCGTGTGGTCCATCATGTGCGCGGCGTAGTGATTTCTGTAAATTTTCGCGGCCTTTTCCACCTGCTTCATGTCATCGGTCTTGAGACAGCTGCGCATTAAATGATAAAGGCCGCGCCCGACATAGCGCTGGATTTCGGAAGGCTCCAGCACAGGCGCCTGCATTTCCCGGAGCATGTGCTGGACTGAGAGGGTAATGTCCTTGCGCGTATCGGCAAGGGTGCCGTCCAGGTCATAAACAATCAGTTTTTTCACGGTTATTTTTTAACGGCGGTGATGACGGACATGCTGCGCGGGAGTTTCCAGTCCTGATGCTTCGCCTGCGTAAAACCGGCTTCCTTCAGCCAGCCCAGCACTTCCTCCGCGCTGTAACTGCGACCGTTCTTTGTGTGAAGCAGCATGTTCAGGCTGAAAAAAGCGGCGAATTCAGGCGCTATTTTTTCCTCATCCAGAAAATTATCCTGAATGACCAGGGTTCCGCCTTCAGAAACAACGTCCGCGATTTTTTTCAGCAGAAGCCGGCATTCCTCTTCGGAAAGACCGTGAAGAATATGAGAAAGCAGAACTGTGTCATGGACGCCGGGAATGGGGTCCTGCATGAAATTTCCGGGCTGGTAATAAACGCGTTTGCTCAGGCCCGCTTCTTCCACAAACTGGCGGCTGACTTCCAGCACCGGAGGAAAATCATAAAGCGTGGCTTCAAGCTTCCGGCTGGCTTTCAGGCAGGCAATAGAGAAAAGGCCGGGGCCTGAACCCAGATCCAGCAGGGTCCGGCATTTTTTCAGCGGCATTTTTTTCGCGAACATGTCCGCGTAAGCCACGGTATAGTCGCGCATGGCCAGGGTAAAACGGCGCGGACGTTCCGGATCCTGGGCCATAAAATCAGGAGGAACCAGCGACTGGCCGCTGCGCAAAGCCACATCAAGTTTTCCCCACAGGTCCCAGCTGGATGACGTCAATTCAAAGAAATGACCGAGATAACCTTTGCGGCCCGTAACCAGAAATTCCCTGGTGGAAGGCGCGTTGCGGTACTCGGATTTTTTTTTGATCAAAAGCCCGGCCGCGGCAAGAGCATTGAGAAAAAGCTCTGTGGCGCGAGGTTCCCAGCCCAGACGCACGCTGAGCGCGCGGGCCGTGACCGGCTCAAGGGATTTCCACTTGTCGATGAAGTCAAACAGGCGGTGGCGCACCGCGATCTGGACCACGCGGGGCTTCCAGGCGGACGCTGAAAGCATCAGAAGATTTTCACGTTCCTTCGGGGAATTTTTTTTCACAGGAACCGCCTCAAAATTCAGGGTTTGGCGTTCTGCATGATTTTCTCGAGTTCGGTCTCGAGATAATTCAAACTGAAAGGCTTGACGATGTAATCGCTGGCGCCAAGCTTCTTGGCTTTGGCCATGCGGACTTCGTCTTTGAGGGCCGTGATCATGATGACCACGGTTGCCGGATGGGTCTTTTTGATTTTCTCAAGGGCTTCGAGACCGTCCATGCCCGGCATCATGATGTCCATCAGGACAATGTCATAGGCCTTGGCGCGGAATTTCTCAAGCGCCTCCTCACCGGTACCCGCGGTCTCAACATGGAAATCGCGCTCGGAAATAAAATCCGCCAGAAAAAGCCGGACGTCTTCCTCGTCATCCACAATCAGAACTTTTTTACTCATGACTTGCTACTTTCCCCGGAGGCCCTGGCCTTTTACCGAACGGCCTGTTGAAACCGCGCCCGAACCGGAGCTGGCTTCAGCGCCGTACATTTCAAGGTGCCAGTCGTACTCGCGCTCACTCTGGTTGTAGACACATTTTTCACAGCGGATCATGTGGTGGCCCGAACGGCTGATTTCATCAAAGCCCTCGGAAGGATCGAAATTCTTACCGCAGAAATTGCAGAACATGCTTACTGCCTCCATTTTTAAATGTGTAATAATGATAGCACTTTTGAAACACAGAGGGAATATTTCTTCCTCTCAGCGCGCGGGGGCAATGCCCAGAATATTCTCCTGAAGCCCGGCCAGACGCTTGCCTGCGGCGGCCATTTCCGCGGGGCTGAAAGGCAGGGTATGGGCCGCGTGATTCTTCAAAAAGTAAATGATCCCGCTTTTAGGCGAAATCTTCAGGATCCTGTGGACCGCAAAACCGTAAACCGCGATCTGAAGCTCGTAACCCGCCTCTTTGGCCTTGGCTGCGTCGCCTGTCGCGGTCTTGTAGTCCAGAACATGCCAGT
Organism: uncultured bacterium; assembly: GCA_964541285.1. Lineage (GTDB taxonomy): Bacteria > Omnitrophota > Omnitrophia > Omnitrophales > Aquincolibacteriaceae > CAYLPP01. The sequence goes on from CAZIQJ010000002.1 coordinate 17,171, forward strand.
CCTCGCCTTCCTGAAAAAGCACGTCAATCACGCCCTCGACCCGGCCATGGCGCTGGTTGATGATAAAGGGAATTTCCCGGTAGACCCGGCGCGCCTTGCGCAGGCGTTCAAAAAGCGGGGTTTTGCAGAAACTGCGCACAATGTCCGCGGCTTCCTGCTTTTTCTCAGGCGCCATGCCCGCGCAGGCTTCCATGACAAGCGCGTCCAGCCGCTCTTCGGGATTCTGGAAATCCAGCAGTTCCATGACGCGGTGGACCGCGGTGCCGAAATCCGCGTAGGAATCTTCAGGCTCTTCTTCGGAAATATTTTCCGGTTCAGCTTCCCGCTCTTCAGGGTAACCAATTTCATAAATACTGCGGTACTGCGCCGGGCTTTTTTCAAAGACCGCGTAAGCTGAAACCGGAAGGTCAATGACGCGCGCGGGCGTCCTGGGTTTCTGTTCCAGGGCTTTTAAAATTTCGCCCCCCTGCTCCGCTGCTTTTTTGCGCGCGGCCGCGTCCGGAAGGATTTCTTCCGCAGGCCTGGGTTCCAGAAGGCGGAACGCTTCTTCAAAAACTTTTTTCTCGGCAATGCCGCGCGCGCGCGTCAGCAGAGGGCCGTCGGCGGGATGCATGGTCACATTCTCAAAAAACTCCTGAGGCAGGCCGGTCAGCCAGTCCATCCAGGTCGTGGTTTTTGTGAAATCCTCCTCATCCCCGTCCGCGCCCTTGCGCACGCCCGTAAAAATCAGTTTTTCTTTGGCGCGTGTCGCGGCCACGTAAAAAAGCCTTTTCCATTCCTGCCGCTTTTTGGCCTTGAGCGTTTCATCCAGAACGATCCAGCGCGATGTTTTTTCTTTTTTCCCGGTTTTGGGATTGTAAACCTGTATGGCCGCGCCCGCGCCGGGCAGGGCCTTGAGCCAGCCGGTATCTTCCGCCCGCTGACGGCGCGCAAGGTCGGCCACAAAAACAGCGCCGAACTCCAGCCCCTTGGAGCGGTGGATCGAAAGAAGCTGGACCACGCGGCCGCTTTCCACGGCTTCAACCTGAGCTTCGGATTCACGCACCTCATGCGTTTCAAGACGGCGAAGCGTGCCCAGGAAAGCTCCAAGCGAAAGGGGTTCCACGCTTTCGAATTCACGCGCCAGGTTGAGCATTTTCTTCAGGTTGGCGTAACGGCGCACGCCCTGCGGGTCGGCCAGCACCGTCAATTCATAGGAGGTCTTTTCCATGATCAGGTCCAGCAGTTCCGGAATTTTCAGCCGGTCCTTGACGGACAAAAGCTCGCCCGCGGTTTTAAGGAAAAATCCGACTTTCTTTTTCTCCTCCTCCGTGATGCGCGCGATACTTTCAAAACGCTTCACGCCTTCAAAAAGCGGACGCCCGCCGGTTTTTTCCGGGCCTTTTGCTTCCTGCGAAAGCCAGAAAAGCGTGTCGTCCTTGACCTGGAAAAGCGGAGAGCGCAGGGCCGCGGCCAGAGGAATGTCCGCCAGCGGATTTTCAAGAAACGACAGGAAGCTGACCATGTCGCGGATTTCAGGCTGGTGATAAAAGCCCGTTCCCGCGATGGAATAATAAGGAATGCCGCGTTTCTTCAACGCCTGCTCATAAAGACCGATGTCGGTCATGACCTGGAAAAGCACGGCGATTTCACCGTAAGCCATGCCTTCCGCATGCAGCTGCAGGATGCGCTCTGCAATGGCCGAGGCCTCGCGCATGCGCGCAAGGTCCATGGATTCGCCTTCTTTCTGCTCCACGGTCAAAAGCTCCACGCCCGGGCCGGAATCTTTTTTCACACCCGCGGTCAGGGCTTCAAAAGGCATGGCTTCTTCCTGCCAGAGATGCGCGAAAAACCGGTTGATAAATCCCAGCACTGCGGCGGAAGTGCGGTAATTTTCAAGCAGAGGCACGCGCAGGGCCGTGCCGGATTTTTCATACTCCCTTTCCTTGTCCAGGAAAAGCGAAGGCTCGGCGCCGCGGAAAGAATAAATCGACTGTTTGAAATCACCCACGAAAAACAGGTTCCTGCCCGTGGACAAAAGTTCGACCAGCTCCAGCTGAAGCGGGTTGGTGTCCTGAAACTCGTCCACCATGACCTGCCGGAATTTTTTGCGGTAACGGTCCAGCAATTTGGCCGAAACCTTGTCCTGACCGCGAAAAAGTTTGACCGCGCGCATCTGAAGGTCTTCAAAATCCAGAAAACCCTTTTCTTTTTTCAGGGCTTCGTAGGCTTCTTCAAAGGAAAGCGCCAGGCTTTCGAATTTTTCAGCCCAGGGCCCGGCCATATCATCCATTTTACGCGCCAGAAAGTCCGCGCAGCAGGCCTTGGCTTCTTTCCACAGGCCTTCCTCGCCTTTTTTGCCGCGCTTGCGGGAAAAACCGCTGGTCCATTCCTGGTAATCTTCCACTGTGTCCCAGGTCCAGGTTTTGTTTTTTTCAAAAGCCTGGAATTGCGCGGCAAAATCCTTTTCGCCCAGCTTTTCAAAAGCAGCCACGGGGGAAACCGCTTTCCCCTGCTCCGCGGCGCGCAGCGCAAAAAATTCCGCCAGAGTTTTGCCGTCATGGCGGGCCGCGTCAAAAACTTTCAGGATTCCGCGGCCGGTCTCGCCTTCACCATAAACGCGCAGAAGCTCAAAAATATCATTCCCCTTTTCGCAGCGTTTCTCAAAAGCCGCCTCCAGGGCCTGTTCTTTAAGAAAGTCCGATTCTTCAGACTCAATGACGCGGAAATCCGGGTCCACGCCGGCCTCAAAAGGATGCTCGCGTAAAAGCCGGGCGCAAAACGCGTGGATAGTGGAAATATACGCGGCTTCAAGCCCGCGGCGGTCGCGTTCACGCCCCATTTCAGCAAATTTCTTCATGATACGGCGTTTCATTTCATTGGCCGCTTTTTCCGTGTAGGTCAGGGCCAGTATTTCCGTGACCGGTACGTTAAGGACCGTGACAAAATGCAGGAAACGTTCCACCAGCACGCTGGTTTTTCCGGTGCCAGCGCCCGCGGAAACCAGCACGTTTCTGTCCGCGGTCGTGACCGCGGTTTTCTGGCCGGGAGTCAGCTCAAAGTTTTTCTTCATGCTTTTCCCTCTTCCATTTTCTCTTTGAGTTCTTCAACGATCAAAGGCACGCGCCATTTCTGAATGCGGCAGACCGGGCCGTAGGAGCAGAAATCACATTCCTTGACGCTCCTGGGGCGCACCGGCATTTTCAGGTCCGCCATTTCAGCGGCATAGCCGCGCACAAAATCCAGGCATTTGGCCAGAAACTGCTGAAACTCTTTTTCGGGCATGATAATTTTTCTGGAAGTCAGGTCCGGAAAAAGCTGGCGGAAGTCCTCATGATAAAAACCGCTCTTGCGCCGCTCCTTGACCGCGTAAAGCTCGGCGCCCGCGGGCTTGAGCTTCAGGAAACGTTCCACGGCGGCGAGATAAAGCGGAAGCTGAAGGGAAATGCCCATCTCAAAATCTTTTTTGTCAAACTTGGCGGCCGAGGCTGTGCGCTTGTAGTCGATAATGGCCGCGGCCGTGCCCGAAGCGTCTGTGTCCACGCGGTCAATCTCACCCTTGATCTTCATTTTCTTCCCGTTCACGTCGATTTCAAGCGCGGGGAACCTGCTTCCCTCCTTGCCGAAAGGCAGCTCAAAATAGCGGGGCTGAAGCGGCGAGTCTTTAAGCCTTTCCAGTTCGTGGCGCAGGAACGCCTCCAGCATTTCTTTCAGCGACTCCCGTTCCAGGTCCGTCTGGTATTTCTTTTCCGTGACCAGCGGGTATCTTTTCCACGCGGCTTCAAGCTCGCGCTCCGCGTCTTTCATGGCGCGCTCAATGTCCGGATATTTCCCGTCCCATTTTTCAAAACATTTCTGGAGAACCAGGTGAAGGATGCTGCCTCGCCGCGTGACATTGACGTCCTCTTCCGGGTCATCAAGCTTCAGCACGCGGTGAGCGTAATATTTAAAAGGACAGCGCGCGTATTCTTCCAGCGTGGTCGGGCTGGTGTCAAAAGGCTTGAAAACATCCAGAGCCTTGATTTCCGGATGGACAAGTTCATCCGTAATTTCATAAAACGCGCGTTTGAATTTTTCCCGCGTTTCCGGCCGCTTCAAAAGCTCATTGGTCAGCCACAGCACCTGCGGCCTTTTTTCCGTGTTCTTTTCCGGCTCCCACAGCTCGCCCATCAGCGCCATTTCCAGCTCACGCGCGCTGACCGCTTCTTCCATAAAAGGATAGGGGCGTCCCAGTTCCTGGCGCCGGGGCTGGAGCTGGCCGCCGAAAACCGAGCGGATTTCATCCACATAATACGAAGGCAGGGTCTCCTTGCCTTCCAGATCCAGGCGCGGGTAAGTCAGGAAGAGTTTTTCTGAGGCCCGCGTCGCGGCCAGATAAAAAAGGTAGCGTTCCATGGACTGGCGCGGCAGTTTTTCCTTCAAAATATTTTCCGCGCGGTCGCCGTTAAAAAGCTGCCGCTCCCAGTCGGAAAAAACAGGGTCTTCTTTCAGCTGGACCGGAAATTTCTTTTCGAGCAGGCCCGCGGCAAACACCACGCGGTATTCTTTCTGGCGCGCCAGCGAAACGCTGTATACCTGCACGCGGTTGCGGTCCTTTTCGTGAAGAGGATAAAGATCCAGCTCCACCAGCCGGAAAAAACGGTCCGCGAAAACATCAAAGGAAACCTCATCGCCTTTGGCGAAGGAAAGGCCGGTCTCATCCAGAATGGAATCCAGCCGCCGCATACCGGCCGCGTCACGGCGGACATATTCTTCCAGTGAATCCGTGCGCTGAAAAATCCCGAAAACACGGGCGGCTGAGTCCAGCAGCGCGCCTTTCAGGGCCGCGAAGGCCCTGGCGCCGCGCATGCGGTCTTCCAGCTGCGCCAGCGTTCCCAGGCGGCGCTGGCGCACTTCATCCAGGGCTTCATTCCCCCAACTCTCCAGCCAGGCTTCCCGGCCGCGAAAAACGCCTTTTTCCATGGCCTGGTGTTCAAGCGAACTGATCCATTCATATTCTTTGGCTTCCGCGCCCAGGCGCGTGACATAGGTGGATTTAAGAAATTCCATCAAATCACTGCGTTTCCAGCCGTCGCGGAAAATTTTGATCAGCCGCACCATCACGCGCATCAAAGGTGAAAACTGCAGACGCTCGCGCTCATGCAGTTCCACGGGAATGTCATAGCGCGCGAACACAGACCGCAGCACGCCGTCATAAGGGCCGATTTCACGGAGCAGCACGGCGAAATCGCTGAAACGGTAATCGCCGGAGCGGTGCAGCTTTTCAATCTGGCGCGCGATCATCTCCGCCTCGCCTTCAATGCCAATGGCCTCAAAAATCACGGCATCCCCCGCGGGCGCGGCGGGCTTGAATTTTTCCTCGCGGAAAAGATTGCGCTCAATCGCGCCAAGGTCCGCGGAAAGAAACCGTTTCCGGTTTTCCGCGCCAATCCTTTCGATTTTAAACCCCATTTCCTTCAAAGCGTTGATGGAGGGTTCAAGCCCCTCGAAAAGAGAAGCCCGCGCCGGGCCTTCCTCGCAGGTCATGGTGACCGTGACATTCTCCGTCATGCCGCACAGTTCACGAAAATAAGCCAGCTGAAGCGCGGAAAAATCAAAAAAACCGTCCAGCCACATGGAGTGAAAACGGCGGTTTTTAAACAGCCCTGCCTCCTTGCGCTCCTGGAAAATGCGAAACCCGTCCTGCCTGTCGCGCACACCCTTGGCGCTCAACCCTGCTTCATAGGCCTCATAAATCCCTGCCAGGGCTTCGTACTTGGCGGCCAGGTCCGGCTCCTGTTTTTTCATGGTATTCATTTTCTCACGCCAGAATTCGCAGGAAATCATGGATTCCTTGAGTTCTGCGATGAAGGAAAGCATGTGATTGAGGAAGCCCGCGCTCTGCTGAATGTCTTTGAATACTTCCCAGTTTTTCTGCTGAAAGATGTCGCGCAAAAGCACGTAGCGGGTCATGTTCGTGGCCACGCCTTCGTCGCCAATGCCGAAAGTCGCGGAAATCAGGCGAGAGACCGTGGTCACGCGGCGGTGAAAAAAACCATCAATGCCGCGCGCCATCAAAACATTGATAATGCGGCCGGTGTGTTCGGCTGACGGGACAAGGAAAAAGCAGCGGTCTGACAGCGGATCCGGGTCCGCCTTAAGGGTCTTTTCGAATTCGTCGAGGATACGGCGGGTTTTTCCGCAGCCTGCGGGGCCGATCAGGATTGTCTTTGCCATTTTAAACTTTTCAGCGGGCGGAGTAAGACGCGAAACTGTTTTCCGTTTCCCAGAAAGTCACGCGGGAAACAGGAAGGCCCTTGCGCACGGCCTCATCAAAAATCCAGCGCGCCATGGCCTCGGCCGTAGGATTTTCCTTCATGACCACTACCGGCTCGCCTGCTTTCTGAAGCACGGCCACAAGCGGGTCGTTTTCCGCCAAAAGGGTCCTGTGGTCAAGCGTTTCGTCAATCCACTTGCCGATACTCTCCCTGATTTTGTAAAAATCCATGACCATGCCAAGCCCGTCAAGTTTGTCAGCCGAAACTTCCACGGAAACACGGCCGTTGTGACCGTGCAGGCGCGCGCATTTACCGTTATAGTTGGTCAGCCTGTGACCGTAGCTGAAGTGAATTTCACGTCCGACAGTGTACATATTATGCGATCCCCGCTCCGCCTTCGACCGGGACCACGGCCCCGGTCATGTAGTCTGTTCCTTCGATTAAAAATCGCACGGTCTCCGCGATATCTTTCGGGCTGCCGTACCGTTTCAAAAGGGTTTTTTCCGCGCGGGCTTTGGCGCTTTTTCCTTTAACGCCCGCGGGAGGAAGAATGGGGCCGGGCGCAATCCCCAGGACCTGCACATGCGGCGCCAGCGCTCTGGCCATGCCGCGCGTGGCCGCAAGCAGCCCTGCCTTTGAAATGCAGTAAGGCAGGTAATCAGCGGCCGGACGTTCCGCAGTCCAGTCCAGAAGATTGATGATCTTCCCCGCTTTACGCTTCAGCATCTTTTCGCCAACGGCCTGACTCAGAAAAAAAGGCGCTTTTAAATTCACAGTCAGAAAATCATCCCAGTCTTTTTCCGTGACCTTGACCAGAGGCGTAGGATAAAAAACAGAAGCATTATTAATGAGAACATCAATGTGCCCGGCCTGCGCACAGATTTTTTTGACAAGAGCGCGGCAGCGGGCCTGTGAGCCTTTTGAAACCGAAAAATCCTCGCGAAACAAGAAGACTTTGGAACCCCAGGCCTCCGCCTCTTTTTTCAGGGACCTGGCCTCTCTGGCTGAGCCGCGGTAATGGATCAAAAGGTTGGCATGCTGCCTGGCAAGCCGGAGCGCGATGGCGCGGCCAATCCGGCGGGCGCCGCCCGTGATCAAAATATTTTTGCCGTAAAGTTCCATGGGCATATCGTATCAGAGGAGGGCTGGAATTCGTAATGAAAATTGCGCTGAAAAACGGCAGTTTTAAAAGCGGAAAAACCTCAGGAGTTTGTCAGATTGCTTTCTTTCCAGGAAAGAAGTGAGGCGGTTGTGCCGCTTGAACCGGCAGTCTTTAAAGCTTCGTCAAAGTGGATCGCGCCATTGCCGGACTGGGTATAGGTCCTGGCCACAACAGCTCCGTAAAGCGCTCCGTTACCCGAATTGCTGACTGCGGAGTTGGGCGCGTAAATTCCGGCATAAAGATTGCCGTTGCCTGAAAGCGAGACAGAAGAGCTTCCGGTCGAATAAATCAGCATATTGGGCGGCTTGCTGCTGGAAGTTGAAATCCCGTTGCCCGCAATGCTGATGGTTCCACTGACATAAATGGTAACAGCGCCGGTGGCGCTCAACCGTCCATTGCCTGAAACACTCAGGCTGCTGTAATGATAGGTGCCCGCGGCCAGAGTCACGGTGGTGTTGCCGCTGATGGAAAGTGAGCCTGACGAAGCCGTGGTCGTGGTAACAGCCTGCGGATTTTGAGCGGCGGTCGCGGCTGTCTTTGTGCCTGTGACCGCGGCATTTCCGGAAGTGGTCAGCACCGAGGTCGGAGTGGACCCGACACCCGTGGTTAAATTCCCGTTAATGAGGGCATTGCCTGAAAGAGTCACGGTACCATTTGAAGAGCTGTCTGTTCCTACATGCCCGCGGCTGAAAACATTTGAGCCACCGTATGAACCATTGCTGGAATTATAGGCATCCGTCGCCGCATTGCCTGAAAGGGAAACACTGTTTTTTGCAAACACTCCAAAGTTAAAAGCGCCGGAAGTCGCGGTCTGAACATATCCGGTGATGGTTCGTGTTTCCACAGGTTCCGTGGTAGAGCTTTGAGCCGGAGAATAACTTGTTACTGCGATTTTCTTGATGTTGCTGCCCATGTCTGTGACAGTCGTGGAATAGCCGCCCTGAAAGCCGGTGGATGAAATATCCATGGAAGTGTACCCGCTCGACCATGGGTAGCTGCTGATACTGCTGTTCTTGACGCGGTAAAACGCGTCATCAAAACCCGCTTCCGCGATATTGAAAGCCATGATCTTCTTTTTATTTCTTTCAGAGGCCCTGATATAGGAAGTGGCCCAGCCAAAAAGCCCGATGGCAAAAATCAGCATGGTGGAAAGAAGCATGTAGCTGACCACAAGAAGAAACCCTTTCGAGTTTCCCAGCATACCCGTCATTCCTTTTTTCTCTTCCTGGTTTTTCATAAATTTATGAGTTCCTTAACCTTGCCTGACCTGTAATCTGCAGAGGCGTGGCCGGCACATTGCGGCCGTTGGTCAAGGCCCGCTGAACGCTCAAGGTCACCGTGACAACAGTCGGGGTTCCGGAATTGCCCGCAAAAGTCACGTCTGTAACATCCGACGCCATGGTCGTTACGGCGCCGGTCGTCAAATTGGTCCTTATGATGCGGCCCGCGTTGCTTCCCGTTCCCAAAGAGTATTGAATCTGGTTGCCCCAATTGGTGGCATAAGCCCCTGTGACCGGGCTGCTGCTGTTTGGAACGGTAAACGTAATGCTGTTGCCGTCCGCGGCCACCGCCACACGCGTGGGCGAGGACTCGCGTATTTCCTGAACCATCCTGTAAAGTCCTTCCCTGGCCGAAGTCTGCACCGTCATCTTGACATTGCTGGTTTCAAAGGTCGTTGCGGTCACTCGCAGCGACGCGAAAATGGCATACGCGATCATAGTTGAAGCTCCGACCGCCATCATCATTTCAACAAGCGTCATGCCCTTTTCATTTTTCAGCATCTGCTCACGCCCTTTGCGTAATGTAACTTCTCAGAGAAACGCTCATGGTCCTGTTGCCGTTCTCGCTGTAACTGACCGTCACTCTGACGTCCAGAGGATTCGCGGTCGTGCTGGCATAGGTGACTCTCACCGCCTCATTGGTCAGTGAGGTATAGCCCGCAACCGTTCCGCCATTAGGATACGCGGTTGTGACATTGGATGGAAAAGTTCCGGTGGCTGCGGTGTTGCGAAGCTGCTCAATGACCTGGTTGGCGTCCTGCAGCGCGATGTTACGTTCATACGCTGCCTGGTTCGCGGACTGGATCGCCGTGGCCGAACCCAGAAAGCCGACAAGAATGGTGACCACGACAAATGCCGTGATCATCACCTCAACAAGAGTGAACCCTTTTTCATTTTGAAAGGACGTCATCCGTTATTTTCCTTTTCCGCCGCAGTCCTCTCCCGGCAGACAGAAAACGCCTGCCGGGCCTGAGACCGGGCGCATTTTTCAACCCGGCCTCTCTTATTCGACCGGAGCTTCTTCCACAGGAGCATCCACAGAATCTCCCGAGGGCGCTTCTTCCGTACTCTCCTGAATACAGATGCAATGACCGGCTTCAGGAAGCGTATCGTTCAGCTTCGGAGAAGAGCAGATACCATTGCCGCTCGCAGCGCAGCTCGTCGCAGGATCATTCTCGGCCGCGTTACAAAGCCCCTGCTGATCTTCAAGAGACAAATCAGGATTAACCTGAATGGCGCTGCAGCCTGCCACACCTGCTGCATCTTCCGCGAACGCGGTTGCAGCAAAGCCCAAAGCCATCAGAAACATCAAGCATAACGTGATTTTCCTCATAGTTTTCCCCCTTCCTAAAAAATTCAAAAACCATGCTTTTTTGCTGTCTTTCACTATAATCATCAAGATTACCTTATTGGGGCCGGACCATAGAAGGCCGACGGATAGCAAAAATCTTCATTTACGGTCTTTAAAAAGAGAGTTCCTAAATGGCTAAAAAAAGCCTTTCCAGTTTCAGCTGGGCGCTTTACGACTTTGCCAATACCATTTTTTCCGCGGTCGTACTGACTGCGTACTTTCCCCTTTACCTGAATTCCCTTATGCCCGGGCGGCCCTGGATGCTGGGCGCGGCCACGACAGGCTCCATGCTGCTGGCTGGAATTTCCGTTCCTTTCTGGGGAGCGCTCAGTGACTCGACGGGCAAAACAAAAAACTACCTGATCAAAATGACCCTGCTGTGCATCTTTTTTCTTCTGTTTCTGGCTGTTTTCAAGCAGCCTGTCCCGCTGCTCGCAGCTTTTGTGATTTCGAGCTTTTTTTACCATGCCTCGCTTGTTTTCTATCATTCCCTGCTGGCCGTGGCCGCGCCCGCAGAAGACCAGGGTTTTGTGTCGGGTCTGGGTACAGGACTCGGCTACCTTGGTGTTGTGGCAGCCCTGCCCGTGGCGCACTGGGCGGAAGGCCGCTGGGGAACGCCCGCGGCTTTTATCACAGCCGCTGTCCTGTTTTTTATTTTTTCCCTGCCCGTTTTCTTTTTTGTGCCGGAACGCAAAGTGCACAACCCCGTTCCCTTCAGCTGGAAAATATGGGCTGAGGAATGGAAAAAAATTCTGAGTCTGGCAGCGACCTTTCTGAAAAAGCCGCCGGTGCTTTATTTTTTCCTTGGAAATTTCATGATCATGGAAGCGCTTAACGGCACGATTTTCTGGTTCGCGGTTTATGCCAGGGAAGTCTTCAGGCCTTCTTCGCCTGAAATCATACGCCTGCTGATCGGTATGAACGCGGCGGCTTTCTTCACGGGGCTGGTTGCCGGCATGATGACAGGCAGTCTTCCCTCAAAAAAAATACTGCTCTGGTCGGCCTGCTCGCTGGCCGTGACGCTCGCGGCACTGACCATGACCCCGGATTTCGCACGCTTCAAGCTGATCTGTTTTACAGGAGGGGCTTTTGCGATTTCGGGAATATGGACGGCGGGAAGAAAACGGGTGGTGGAGATCGCTCCCGAAGAAGAACTGGGCGCGTATTTCGGAATTTACAACCTGACGACCAAGCTTTCTGTGTTTTCCAATCTGGCGTTCTCGCTCATCGCGGGCCAGGCGGGTTTTCCCGCCGCCCTGCTGGCGCTGACGCTGCCGGCCATCGCGGGGATCGTGCTTCTTAGAAAAGCAAACAAGCCGGCGCCATAGCCTGCTGAAGACGCTGGATTTCCTGGACTGTATACTCCACGATTTTTACGGTGCCCGCAATCATGTAGACCGTCAGCAGCGTGACCGCGACAGTCAAAATAATTTTCCATAACATGCTGAAGCGGGGGCTTTTCCAGAGAACAGGAAACGCGAAGGGGCCGAGAAGGATAAGGCCCAGGAGCACGGCAGGCACACCGTAATACCATTTCGAAGATTCGTCAGGCATCAGGATTTTAACTTCTGGTCAAGTTTACCCTCGGACTCCAGCTTGTACAGATCGTCGGCGCCGCCGATGAATTCCTTCCCGATGAAAATCATGGGGACTGTCATCCAGCCCGTCTTTTCCTCAAGCTCTTCCCTTTTCCCGGGGTCATTGTCCAGATTCACTTCATCAAAAGGGATGTTCTTGGATTTCAGCAGGTTTTTGGCGCGCGAGCAATAGGGGCAATAGGTGGTGGTATAAACCGTCACTTTTTCAGGCATGTTTTTCCTCGAAAGTGATGTTGGGATGATCCATGGTTCCGTCCGAACAATCCTCGAAATAACCGCACCGCGTACAGCGGACCTTGCATTGTCTTGAAAGCATCGGCTGCCCGCAGTTGAGGCAAACAAAAACCGGCGCGTTCAAGCGACTTCGAGAATTTTCCTGATGACTTCCTCGATCACGCGGTTGGGCGTGGAGGCGCCCGCCGTGACACCGATCGTCAGCGGCCCTTCAGGCAGCCAGGAAGCGGTTTCGATAATGTCGGAGCTGAAGACTTTTTTGTGCTGGATTTTTTCTTTTGAAATAATGCAGTCAGCATCCTTGATGTGAAAAGCCGGGCAGAACTCGAGCGACATTTCCACAAGGTGCCCGGTATTGCTGGAATTATAGCCGCCGACAACAATCATCAGGTCCATACCTTCATGCGCCAGCTTAAGGACCGCGTCCTGGCGTTCCTGGGTCGCGGAGCAGATCGTGTCAAAATGGCGGAAGCGCGCGGGAATTTCCTGGCTGCCGTAGCGTTTTCCAAGTGAAGCCTGCAGCATGCTGGCAATTTCAAGCGATTCGCTGGAAAGCATGGTGGTTTGATTGGCGCACCCCGCATGGCCCAGGTCCTTGTCCGGATCAAAACCCGATGACATGCTGTGCTGGAACTCTTTTAAAAATTCTTCCCTCGTGCCGCGCCCTTCGATGTAATCGCAGACTTTCTGCGCCTGCGCCTTGTCACGGACCACCAGATAGCGGCCCTGCGGATACTGAAGCGCGCGCGAACAGGTGGCCAGGGTTTCTTCATGATCATATTTGCCATGCACAATAGAAGTGAAACCTTCACGCGCGTAGGATTCCACACGCTTCCAGACACTCATGACCGAACCGCAGGTCGTGTCCACCAGAACACAGCCGCGTTTCTGAAGCGCTTCCAGCTCCGCGACCGTGGTGCCGAACGCGGGCAGGATGACCACGTCTTTTTCCGTGATCTGATCGACTGTGACGCCGCAGCTGTAAGGCCCGGAAAGAAACTGGATGCCCATTTCCTGGAGTTTGGCGTTGACGCGGGGGTTATGGATGATTTCATTGGTCAGGAAAATGCGGCGCTCCGGAAATTTGGCGCGCGTCTCATAGGCATAATCAATGGCGCGGTCCACGCCATAGCAAAAACCGAATTCTTCGGCCAGGCGGATTTTCAGACGCCCGGCTTCAAGGCGGTAGTTTTGCGCCTTGATCGTTTCGATCAGGGAGCTGTGGTAGCTGGCTTCGAGCTGGGGTTTGATTTCCTGCTTCAGGCCGAAGCTTTTACGGATGATTTCTGTTTTTTCTGACATGTTTTAAGAGGGTTCCTTTGGTCAGGAAATGACCGGAAGCTTCCGGACCTTGACGCCCGCTTCCTGCAAAAGCCGGAAAGCGGTGTCGGTCAGCGCGTAGTCCACGTTGTAGACAACTTCGCTGATCCCCGCGTTGATGATCATTTTGGTGCACATCAGGCAGGGCGAAAAAGTGGTGTACAGCACCGCTCCCCCGATATTAACGCCGTGGTAAGCGGACTGCACGATGGAGTTTTCCTCCGCGTGCGAGCAAAGGCATTCTTCAAGCCCCTTGCCCGAAGCATCAATGGCATTGCAGCGGGGGCATCCGCCCTCAGAGCAGTTCTTGACGCCGCGGGGAGTGCCGTTATAACCCGTGGAAATAATTCTTTTTTCCTTCACAATCACAGCCGCGACTTTTCTTTTGATGCAGTTGGAGCGAAGCGCCACGACCTTGGCGATTCCCATGAAGTAATCATCCCAGTCCGGCCGTGACTGCTTTTTTGAAAACTCAAGCAGGAGTTCCTTGACCCTTTCGTGAAGCATCTTGAGCGGGCCGGTGTTGTCCAGAATCGCGTCCGCCATGCTGATGGCCTTGTCGAGCTGCTGATTGCTGGAATTTTCACTTGAAGCTTCGCGGGCCTCAAGTTCCTGGAATTCTTCGAAAGTTTTGGGGTCGCGTTCCCGGGCGCGCAGCTTCAGGCGTTCAAAACGCAGCCGCTCAGGCGCGCGCACGGAAGCGAGGATAAAATCGGCGCGGCGGCGAAGCACCTGGACTTCGGAAGGATGCCGCACAGAATCAATGACGTAATGTTTTTCGGGATCAAGACGCGGAAAAATTTTTTCGGCCAGAACGCCCGGGCCCTGCTGATTGCGCAGTTTGTTGCCCAGATCCACCAACACATCGCGGGTAACTTCTCCCCCGGATTTGGTCGCTTCTTCACGAAGCACATCGGAGAGAGAATAATACTGGAAGCCGCGTTCCTGGAGATAGCGGGCCACTTCCCCCTTGCCCGCCCCGTTTTTACCCGTAAGGCCGATAATCATAGGGGAGATAATAACTTAAACGCCTTATTCAGGCAAGCGCCCCAATTCTCCCCCGGAAAGGGAAAAATCAGCGGGATCTTGTGGATTCCATCAGGCCCTGGGCCTGAGGAGGGAGAAAACCGGAGTACCCGCGGTGGCGTTCGGCAAGCTCCAGCACGGTAAAGACCTTGCTCTTGCGCATTTCCGGCTGAGTAAAAATCTGGCGCAGGTCCGTGCCGCGGTCGCCGGAAATTTCACCGGCAAAAGGCACGCCCTGTTTTTCCAGAAAAAAAATCGCGTTCTCAATGTCATCAACCTGGATCGCGACGTGATGCAGAATCTTGTCGCCAAAAATCCGGACCCAGTCAGGAATCAGGCTTCCTTTTCCCCTCTCGCCTTCGTAGGCCTGGTCAATGAAAAGAGTCGGGTAACCGGGGCGGCGGTAAACCTTGGCCCACCAGTTGTCATGTTCAATAATGCCGAGTTTGGCGTCATAAACATAGCCAAGTTTTAAAAATTCCTTGGCGCGCTCTTCAACATCCAGAGTGCGGAAGGTGATGTGATCAATCAGAGGGCGAAAGCCGATCCCCAGAACCCGCAGGCCGTCAGACACAACCTTGGCAGCCTTGTTATTGACGATAAATTCGTCAATATAGGTTTTCAGGATCTTTTCGAGAGGATCATTAGCCCCGGCTTGGGGGGAAATAGCTGATTTTTTACTCGACATGGGTCCACAACCCCCTCAACCGCAAGTTCAATTACTGGATCAGTTTATTGCCCGGCTTGCGAGGAGGATCGTTTTTGGGACGTTCAGGAACTTTAGGATTCGACTTGAAAGCGGGCGAAAGGTCCGCGTTGATTTTGGCGTAAGCGGGATCATAATCCTCAGATTCGACAATCGCGCCAATAGGGCATTCCGGCAGGCAGGCGCCGCAGGTAATGCAGACAGCAGGATCAATAACCATGAATTCCTGATTCTGGTAATCGCCAGGATAAATGCAGTCAACAGGGCAAACCGCGACACACGACGCATAACGCTCGCCCAAACACTTTTCAATAATCACATACGCCATAAAAGACTCCTTATTTTCAAAAAGTTTCACCCATTTTATTCGAAAGGGTGTGCCCCGTCAATATCGTCTAAATCCCTCTAAAAATTTACCTTTAAAAGCAGAGGCCAGGTTCAATGGGAACGGGCCATCTGCTCAAGACGGGCGATTCTTTCCTCAACAGGAGGATGAGTGCTGAAAAGGTTGGCGAAGCTCGCGCCGCTGAGCGGATTGACAATGAAAAGATGAGCGCTTGAAGGGTCTGCGCCGCGCATGGTGTCGCGGCGTGATCCTGTCTCAAGCCTGCGCAAAGCGCTGGCAAGATAAAGCGGGTTTCCGCAAAGCTTCCCCCCCTGGGCGTCCGCGTCATACTCACGGGAACGCGAAATCGCCAGCTGGATCAGCGCGGCAGCGATGGGCGTCAGAATCGCCATAATAAGGAGCGCAAAGGGATTCTGCTCGCGCTCATTGTCACGGCGGCTTCCGCCGAACATCAAAGACCAGCGCGCCAGATTGGCCAGCATGCTGATGGCCCCGGCCAGCGTGGCCGCGACGGAAGAAATCAGGATATCGCGGTGAAGAACATGCGAAAGTTCATGCGCCAGCACGCCCTTGAGTTCTTCCCTGTTCAGGAGTTCAAAAATCCCCTGCGTCAGCGCCACGGCCGCGTGTGAAGGGCTGCGGCCGGTCGCGAAAGCATTGGGGCTTGAAGACGGGATCATGTAAATCTTCGGCACGGGGATGCGGGCCTCGGCGGCCAGCTCGCGCACAATTTCATAAATCTCGGGGGCTTCCGATTCGCTGATAGGCCTCGCCCGATAAGCCGCCAGCACCATTTTATCGCTGAACCAGTAAGCAAAAAAATTCATGAAGCATGCAAAAATAAAGGCTGTGACCATGCCTTCCCTTCCGGCAATGGCCTGGCCGAAAAGGATAAAAAGGAGCGTCAAGGAAGTCAGAAGAAACGCAGTCTTGAAAAGATTACCCATAAAAACCTCCCCTTGAATCTATGCTCCCATTATAGAACAGCACGCAAGCCTCCGGAGGCCTGAAGCTGTAACCTGAAGCAGACAGGGAGGATACGGCGCTAGATGTGAATGCCGAACTTGCGAAGCTCGCGCAGCATCTGCGCCGGAGTCTTGAACTGGATGGCGTGCATGCCGACCGCGCGCGCGCCGTCCACGAACTTTTCAACGTCATCCACGAAGACAGTCTGCTGGGGTTTCAGACGGATTTTGCGCAGGACCTTCTGGTAAATTTCCGGTTCGGGCTTGCGGTGCCCGACTTCATGAGAAGGAAAAGTCTTTTTGAAATGGCGGAGAATCCTGAATTCCGACTTGATGTGATCAAAGTGAAGTTTGTTGGTATTTGAAATCAGGTAAAGCGGGTATTTTTTCTTCAGCTTGCCGAGGATCTCATCCATCCCCTCGTTTTCCCAGAAAATATCATTCCAGTAATGCGAGAACGTCTTGTAATCCACGGGCGTATTGAGCGATTCACACGCGTGTTTGTAAAAAGCCCGCGAGGTGATCTTGCCCCGGGTATAGGCCTTTTCAGTAGGAGATGTAAAAAAATGGTCCCAGACTTTTTCAAACGGAACGTTGCAGGCTTTCGAAAAACGCTTTGCGGACTTTTTGGCGTTGAAATTCAGAAGGACGTTTCCAAGGTCAAAAATAACGGCTTCAATCTTCGTATTTTCTGTTCCTGCTTTTTTCTTCGCTGTCTTCATACAATTCTCTGCCTTTCCAGTTCCTCATCGCTCGCGGGTACCGCGGGAATTTCGACCCGGCTCGTACCGCCTGTTGTTTCCAAAAGAATTTCACAAGGTTCGGGCAAGGGCTTCTGCGCGTAACGAAGCATCAGCGCCCCGGCTTTCTTCACGTTTTCCTCACTGCTCTCCCCGATCAAAAGAGCGTGAGGCCCGCCGAAATTTTCACAGCTCAGAAGCGCGGTGCCTTCGGGATGCAGCGCTTCGAGGTACGCGTTCTGGTCTTCATTGCGCGCCACCACCGTCTTGGTTTTTTTATCCAGCCGGAAATGCCTTCCCATGCGAAGGATTTCAAACTCCCAGCGCCCGTAATCCGGATGATGGCGGAACACATCGCGCACTTTCTTGGCAAACAGCGGCGACGTCAGCGCGCATCCGGCTGAAGGCGAAGGCGGATCTGTGATTCCGTAATGGACCGCCATCTCCAGAAGTCTTTTTCGGGAGCGTCCGCAAATACCTTCCAGCCGCGAACGGTCGACCCAGCCTTTTTTCTCCGCCTCGGTCTCAGGCAGACGCTTGGCTGAAAGCGGCCTCAGGATCCGGCCCTGCAAACCGCAGGATTCTTCAACCCTGCGGAAGTCTTTCAATTTCTGCGACATGGGCCGCTGGTCCATGACTTCGCCCGAAACAAGAAAAGACGCGCCCGTCTTTTCCATAAAAGTTTTCGCGATGTCGAACATATAACCGCGGCAATCCACGCAGGGGTTCACGCCGCGGCCGTAACCGTACTTGGGCTTCCGGACAACTTCCAGGTAATCATCGCCCACGCTCAGCGTGGTAAAAGGAACGCCCAGCAGATGCGCGGCCTGCCGCGCGTCGTCCTTGCAGCAGCCGAACATGGTCTGAAAATGCACGGCCTCGACTTCCACGCCCTGCTCCTTGAGCATGGCAATGGCCAGCATGGAATCAAGACCGCCGGAAAGTAACGCAATGGCTTTGGGTTTCATAGATCCGCCCGGAAGGACTAAAGCTTAAGGGCCAGGCATTTTGCCGCGCCGCCCGCTTTCATGAACTCCGAGAAATCCAGAGCATACACATGAAAGCCGCGCTTTTCAAGCTGACGCGCGGTTTCGGGGCAGCCCTCAGGCAAAACCACGTTCCTGTCCAGGACCAGCGCGTTGCAGCAAAAACGCAGGGCTTCCTTTTCCGGCACCATGATGGGGTCCGGAATATTCTCCATTAAAACCATCTGGGTATAGGTTTCAAAAGCGTAAGGGAAAAGCAGCGCGCTTTTGTCATCCAGCGGCGCGAAGCATGTGTCCAGGTGGTAAAAGCGTTTGTCCGCCAGCTCAAGCGCGAAATAAGGGCATTTCAGGTACCCTGAAACCGCATCGTGGGCTTCAACGTCGGAACGGAAATGAAAACCCGTGTAAAGCTCGCCGTTCATCACAAGCGCGTCGCCTTCGCCTTCAAAACACAGGGGCCGGTCCACGGTCTTGATAATGTAGCCTTTTTTCCGGAACCAGGTTTCGAAATAAGGTTCTTCGCCCTTGCGTTCCTTGTGGCGGAAATTGCTGCGGATGAAAATTCTTTTGGAAACCAGGCCGGCATTGGCCGTGAACACCATGTCCGGCAGGCCCTGCACCGCGGGGATGACTTCCACGCGCGCTTTCAGGACCGAAGTCAACAGGTGGTGATAGGCCTTCCACTGCTCCATGGCTCTGGCCTTGTCCGTCTGGCGGCGCACGCTCATCCATGGATTGATTTCATACGCGATTTCAAAATAATCCGGCGGGCACATCAAAAAGGAAGGCGTCATAAGCCGTTTTTTTCTTTCGTTCGGATAGCGCGTGCCAGGGCTGCGTTCATGGGCGTGTCCACGCCGTAGCGCTTGCCAAGCCTCGCGATCTCTCCGTTCAAAGCTTCAATCTCGGTAGGCTTTCCCGCTTCCAGGTCCTGCAGCATGGACGGGCGGTGATGATACGTGCGCGGCACCAGCCTTGAATAAAAAAGTTTCCGGTAGGCTTCCGGCGAAGACGGCTTGAGAGAAACGCCGGCTTTACGTGCCACGGCGTAAATCTCATCGATGACCTGGTCCATCATGTCGCGCGTCCCCTGTTTTTCCGTTAAAAATCCGTAATGACAATTGCGCAGTGAACAAAGCGGGTTCAAAGCGCAGTTATAAATAACTTTGGCCCAAAGCACGGCGCGCACGTCCGGCACTGCCTCAGCCGCAAGGCCCGCGCGCGAAAAAATTTTTACAATATCCCGGACTCTTGGCGTCAGTTTTTTTCCAAAAGCCTCTCCAATGGCGACAGGCTCGGCCATGACCGTAATTTTGACATGCCCGGGCGCAGGCAGGGCCGCGCCAAAAATGACGCGGCCTGAAAGCAGCTTCCGGGCCGGAATATGCTTACGCAGAATTTCGGCGTTTCCGATGCCGTTCTGGAGGTTTAAAACAAGTGTGCCCGGCCCCATAAGGCGGCGCAGCTGCCTCGCGGTATCAAGGGTGTCATAGGACTTTACCGTGACCAGAATCAGGTCAAAAGGGGCCGTCTGCCTGGAAATTTCCGAAGGCCGGAGCGCGTATCTGAAATTTTTAAAATGAAAATTTCCCCAGATGCCGGAGATCTTCAATCCCTTGCGGGAAATGGCCCGGAGATGCTTCCTGCGGCCGAGCAGCGTGACTTCATGATGGCGTGACAAAAAACCGCCGGCAGTCAGGCCTACAGCGCCGGCTCCGAAGACAAGGATTTTCAGAGGTTTTTTACTCATACCCCAGCTGGCGCAGGGCGTGCTGGTCTTTTTTCCACTGGTCCATGACCTTGACCCAAAGCTGGAGAAAGACCTTGCGGCCAAGAAAAGTCTCGAGCTCCAGCCGCGCGGCCTGGCCGATTTCCTTGAGCATTTCACCGCCCCTCCCGATGACAATGGCTTTCTGGGAATCCCTCTCGACCACGATGGTGGCCTGAATATCGATCAGTTTTTCATTGCGCTCTTTGAAGCTTTCAATGACCACGGCCGTGGAGTAAGGAATTTCTTCCTTGGTGAAATGAAAGAGTTTCTCACGCAGCATTTCTCCGGCAATGAATCTTTCGCTCTGGTCCGAGATCTGGTCCTCGGGAAAAAACGGAGGGTTCTCGGGAAGATTCTGATAGGTTTTCTCAAGAAGGGTCTCAACCTGGTCCCCCAGCTTCGCGGAAATCGGAATCAGTTCCTTGAACGCATGGGTGTTGTAATAATAATCCAGCACAGGAAGAATTTCGGGCTTGGGGAAGCGGTCCACCTGATTGACCACCAGAATGGCGGGGATTCCGGAACTCTTGATCATCTTCAGGATTTTTTCTTCATACTGCTGAGGCGGCATGGGGAGCACCATCCAGTAAATCAGGTCCACGCCGTCCAGAGATTTGTAGACTTCCTTGGCCATCCAGCTGCCAAGCAGATCATGCGGTTCATGCATACCGGGAGTGTCCACAAAAACAATCTGGCCTTCGGGGCGGCTCAGGATGCCGCGCACCGAATTACGCGTGGTCTGCGGCTTGGAGGAAACACCGGCAAGCTTTTCACCCACCATCCGGTTCAAAAGCGTGGATTTGCCCACATTCGGCCTTCCGATAATGGCCACAAAACCCGATCTCTGTTTCGGACCTTTCGGAGCTTTTGCAGCTTTCGCGGTTTTCGGGGCTTTGGGGGCCGCGGATTTTTCTTTCTTGGGACGTGGCATTAAATTCTCCTTACCGATTTATCATAAAGGGACTCGGCCAGGTCCAGATCGGGAAAAACGCCGTTAGCCTTGCGGGCCTTGATGCTGAGCTTTGAAGTGGTTGCAGTGATGCGTTTGACAAAACCTTCGACTTCCCTTCCATTGACGGAGGCCTGAATGACCCCTCGCGACCTGTCTTCCAGGGTCACGGCACCTTCCTTGGTAATCGTGGACTTGAGCGCCAGCCATGTTTTATCAAATCCCGCGTTTTGAATCCCTTCAATAGTATCTTCGGAAACCGAATAGCCGCCGGCGCCCGCGGCACTGACCGCGAACAAGGCGCATCCGCTTAAAATCACGGGCGTCAGAATCATCAAAAAAAGAAATGCGTATTTTTTCATTTATTGCCTCCAGAGGCCCTTGATGGCCGGACAAATATTTTAACGCCTGATCCTGAATTTCCGTCAAACTTTTTCCGCAGGGCCGGCGGATTCAGACGCGGAGGCTGGCGCAGCTTCCTCTTCTTTTTTTTCTTTGCCCTTCATAAGAGTGGACACCTTGCTCAGCGTTTCGCCCATGACCTTGACCGGCACTTCCGCCACGGCGCCCACGGGTTCCGCCACTTTCTTGACCGGAAGGGCAAAAAAATCAGCGCCTGCCTGCGCATAGCGGTTCATGGAATCCTGAAAGGCCTTGCGGAATTCCGGGCTGCAGTCCGGGCCGGAAATATTTCCCTCGATAGGCACTTTAAGAGTAAAGCTTTCCTGACTCTCCACAAACCGGACATAACTCCTCAACGGCAGGCCCCAGATCAGCGATGACGCGGTTTTTTTGGATTTCAGCCGGAGCTTTTTGATCACAAGATCATTTTCCCATTTCAGCTTTCTGAGGTCGCAGACCGCATGGGCCTTTAAATCAAATCTTCCGGAAGTGACTTTGAGCGGAAGACCGCGCCACAAAAAACGGTAATCGGTCACGGCCCCGTCCGTGATTTCCCCTTCAAGGTCAAAGCTGAGATGGTAAGTTGAAAAATTGGATTTTCCGCGTACCCAGACGGGCGCGGGTTCCCCAACGCCCGAGGTCCCCTTGACGCGGACATTTTCAGAAAGAATTTTCGGGTCTTTCGTGGGCCAGTCAAACCCTTCGATCACACCGTAAAGATTCTGAAAAAAATACTGCTTTCTTATGACCGGACCTGCAAGATTTTCATAAGAAAATGTGCCGTTCTCAATCACTCCGCGGGGAATCGTAATCCGCCACCCTTGCGGCTTTTCATCCTCGTCCTGCTTTGGCTTCCCTTCGTTTCTTTCCCGGGCATGACGGATCCATGTCTTGATATTCAGAATGGAAGGTTCAAGCGCCGAGTTTCTTTCAATCAAAAAGTAGGGCTGCCGGAGGATCAGGCCTCCAAGCACCAGGCGCTTTTCACGCAAAGCTTTAAGGTCCACGATCGTTTCAAACCCGGTGCGTATATGCGGACGTTTGGTGAAATCCTTCGGGTTCTGGATAAAAACCTGCCGGGCTGAAACTTTTCCTGTAAAAGGGTCCACGGCAAGGCCGCTGATTTTGACTTTCAGGCCCATGACGCTTTTGAGGCGCAGCTCCAGAAAAGGTTCCAGGCATGCGCCGATGATCTCGGCCCTTAAAATAAAAAAAATCAGCGCCAGGCATATGCTCAGCAGGACGCCCACCGAAATCTTACGGACGACCTTTGAGCCAGGCTCCAAGTTTTTTAAGAAAGGCATCAATCTCCTCGAAACTGTTATAGAAATGAGGGGCAATGCGGATGGCGCCGCCCCTTACGGAGAGGTAAATTCCCTCTGATACAAGTTTACGGCGCAAACCTTCCGGATCTTTCGTCTTGAAAATAACAATACCGCCGCGCTGATGCCGTGCCCGGGGCGTCAGGATCTCAAGACCCGCCTTGTCCAGGCCTTTCATGGCATACTCGGTCAGATCCAGAATCCGCTCCTCGATCTTTTCCGCGCCGATGGAGTTGAAATAATCAATGGCCGCGCCCACCGCGAAAATCGCGGGAAAATCCGGGCAGCCGTACTCATAACGCATGGCGGCCGGATTAAGATCCAGTTTGCGGTTGTTCATTTCTTCCGGGTCGTTCATGCTGCGCCAGCCCACAAAAGCAGGCTTGAATTTCTCCAGCCATTTTTTGCGCACATAGAAAACACCGCCGCCGTAACCGGCCAGCATCCACTTGTAGCTGTTGGCGCACATAAAATCCGCGTCCCACTTTTTGACGTCCATCTTCATGGCGCCAAACGCCTGAGTCGCGTTCACGACCAGAAACCGGCCGCCCTTTATCTTTCCGAGCGCTTCAAGGTCCTGACGGAATCCGGAGCCGTACTGGACATAGCTGGTCACGATCGTTTTAACAGAAGGCGTGAGAAGTTTCCGGGTGTCTTCCAGATCCAGCACTTCGCCGCGCGGCCGCTGCCAGACCACGGGCGTCTTTCGCCACAGCCAGGGCGCGGTGGAAGAAGGAAATTCGGGGGTATTGGTCAGGACCTTCCCTTTTTTCGCGATCAAATCCGCGGCAAGGTTGATGCCCTGGGAAGTGCTTGAAATAAAAGTGACTTCGGAAGGTTCCGCGTTGATGAAGCGCGCGACTTTTTCCCGGACCTCTTCACGCCTGCGGATCCAGCGCGGCCAGGCAAGGTCGGCCTCCTCGTAATGCTCTTTCCAGTATGCGGAGATTTTTTCGTGGACCGGGCGGGGCAGCGGGCCTCCGGACGCGTGGTCCAGATAAATGCAGCGTTTGGTGATGGGAAAATCTGAACGAACCTGGGCCCACAAAGAGGGCATGGTTTAATACCGCGCTACAGAAGGATCAATCTTGATCGACCAGTCGTCGATTCCGCCCGCGACGTTCTTGAGCTTTTTGAAACCTTTTGAGCGCAGGAACTCAAGGGCCCTCCGGCTGCGGCCTCCGTGATGGCAATGAGCCACGATTTCCTTTTCCTTGAAAGATTCCAGTTCCGCCAGATGATTTTCAATCTGCCCGAGAGGAATCAGCTTGGCTTTGGGAAGCTTGGCGATCTGATACTCGAACGGTTCTCGCACGTCGATAAAAACAAAATCTTCGCGGCCGTCGAGTTTCTTTTTAAGGTCTTCGACCGAAATTTCCTCCACGCCGGAAGGCGCGGCCGGACGGTTCAGTCCGCAAAAAACCTCATAATCAATAAGGCTGGTAACCGTGGGATTGGTGCCGCAGACCGGGCAAGCAGGGTCCTTGCGGAGTTTCAGCTCACGGAAAGTCATTTGAAGCGCGTCATAGACCATAAGCCGGCCCACCAGCGTGCGGCCGATGCCGGTCAAAATCTTGATAGCTTCCGTCGCCTGAATAGTGCCGATGACACCGGGTAAAACACCCAGCACACCGCCCTCAGCACAGCTCGGGACCATGCCCGGAGGAGGCGGTTCAGGATAAAGGCAGCGGTAGCACGGGCCGTCCGGCGGGTTGAAAACCGTGGCCAGTCCGTCAAAACGGTAAATCGAACCGTAAATATTGGGTTTCTTCAAAAACACGCAGGCATCATTGGTCAGATAGCGTGTTGGAAAATTGTCCGTGCCGTCAATGACCACGTCATAATCCCTGATGACATCCAGAGCGTTCTGGGAATTCAGCCGGATCTTGTGCTTGATGACTTTTGTATCCGGGTTCATGGCCTTGATGCGGCGCTCCGCTGAATCAAGCTTGGGCTTTCCGATTTCATCCTGCGTGTGAATGATCTGACGCTGAAGGTTGGAGAGATCCACAATGTCAAAATCCACCAAACCCAGCGTTCCCACGCCCGCGGCGGCCAGATACAGACCGAGCGGAGAGCCAAGTCCCCCGGCGCCGATCAAAAGGACCTTGGACTTCAAAAGTTTCTTCTGCCCCGATTCTCCGACTTCGGGGAGAATAAAGTGGCGGCTGTAGCGCATCAGCTGTTCAGGTGTCAGGTTCATTTTTAATTCCCTAAAATTTTTTAAAAATTTCCTCGCGCTGGTAAATCTCGCGCAGGTGGTACGATTCTTCAATCCTCAGCTTCGGATCATTGGAAGCCAGAATATTTTCAGCGACCTGATCCACGGTCTTGGCCCCGGGGATCACCGTCGAAACCGTGTCGAAATCCAGAATGTATTCAAGCGCCGCGCGCGTCAGCGTCAAACGCTGCGTGGCCAGAATCGCGGTCAGCTTTGAAAGCTTGGTGTACTCCAGCTCCAGCTTTTCAAGGGTCCAGCGGTTCCTGTGGTCCGTCTTGGCGAACTTGTGGCCGGGCCGGTACTTGCCCGTCAAAAGCCCGCAAGCCAGCGGCTCGCGGACAATAATTCCGATTTTCTTGGCCTTGGCCATGGGAAAAACTTTTTCCGCCATCCGCTGGTCCACCAGGTTAAAAATAACCTGGAGCGAATCCACGCGGGGATCCTCCATGGCCGCGAGCGCGTCTTCTTCCGTATGGACAGAAATCCCGATAAAGCGGATCTTGCCCTGCTTTTTCAAATCATCCAGAACGCCGACAATTTCACCCGCCTTGATTTTTTCAAGCGACGGATTATGCAGCTGGTAAAGGTCGATCTCATTCAGCTGCAGGCGCTTCAAACTTTGCTCGCAGGCAAACCGGAGATACTCCGGATCAAAATTCTTTTTGCTTCCGCCGTGATAAAAATCCCATCCGGCCTTGGAGGCTACGGAAAATTTATCCCGCGGCTTGTCCTTGAAAAATTTCGCCAGAAGCTCTTCGCTGTGCCCGTGGCCGTAAGTGTCTGCGGTGTCGAAAAAAGTAACGCCGCCATTCCATGCCGCTTTAAGCGCTTCCATGGACTGCGCATCATCCGTCGGCCCGTAGCTTGTTCCGCCGATGGCCCAGCATCCAAATCCGACTTCAGAAACCGGAATTCCGGTACGGCCGAGCGTGCGGTATTTCATAAGAAAAAAAGCTCCGGTTGCGAGATAAAAAGCGGGCCCGGGAAAAACCCCGGGCCCACGGATTGCTGAGTATTAAACAGCCGCCGCGACAGCTTCAGGCTTGACGCCGTAAGCCGCGTACCAGGAAGTCGCGCTCTTTTCGAGCACTTTGTTCAGTGCCGTGATGTTCTTCACTCCCTGGTCCTTCATCCACTCTTCGAAAGCTTTCGCGCCCTGCTTGGCGTAAACGGGAATACCGTTTTTCCAGGTCGCGCGGCCGCAAAGCACGCCGTTGTACTTGACGCCGGATTCGGCGGCAAGCTCAAGGCTTTCGCGGAACTCATCATCGCCCACGCCGGCGCTCAGATAAATGAACGGCTTGGT
>CAZIQJ010000003.1:0-33466 GCA_964541285.1 uncultured bacterium
AGGAAGCTTTGCCAGGGTCTGGAAAAGAGGCTTTTTCAGGACTTCAAAGGATTTTTTCCGTTTGGGATGAATCTGTCCGAGATAAAGGGATAAAAGAGCCAGCACCGTCAGCTGGGCAAGATAGGCTTTAGTTGAAGCCACACCGATTTCCGGCCCTGCGTGCGTGTAAATCACACAGTCAGCTTCGCGCGCGATGGTGCTTCCCACCACATTGACCACAGCAAGCGTCATAGCGCCCTTGCTCCGGGCTTCGCGCAAGGCCGCGAGTGTGTCAGCAGTCTCTCCGGACTGCGTGATCAAAACCACCAGATCATTTTTTCCGATACAAGGGTCCAGATAGCGAAATTCGCTTGAAACCGAAACTTCGGTCGGAATATTAAGGCATTCACCCAGCATATAATGCCCCACAAGCCCGGCATGATAAGCCGTTCCGCAGCTGACTAAATGGACCTTTTCAACTTTTTTAAGCTTTTCCCGGACTTTCGGAGAAATGCTGTCAAAAAAAACTTTGCCGTCCTTGACGCGTGATTCCAGGATGGTTTTAACAACCGCGGGCTGCTCATAGATCTCCTTGAGCATAAAGTGCGGCCGGCCGTCTTTCTGGGCCTGGGAAAAGTCCCAGCGGACCTGCGTGGGTTCGCGGTGAATCTGCTTGCCGGTTTTAAGGGAAAAAATCCTGGCATTGCCTGCCCTTAAAATAGCGTACTCTTCGTCTTCAAGATAAATGACTTTCCTTGTATAGGGAAGAAGGGCGGGAACATCGCTGGCCACAAAGGTCTCGCCGTTTCCAAGGCCGATGACAATGGGGTTGGAGCGCTTGAAGACAATCAGCTGCTCCGGGTCGTCCTTGGCCATGACCACAAGAGCGAAAAAGCCATGCATCCGCTTGACCGCCTTGCTGATGGCTTCCAGCAAATGCCCCTTGCGGTAGTAAGAGCCGATCAGGTTCGCGGCCACTTCCGTGTCCGTCGCGGAATAAAACCTGGAACCTTTTTTAATAAGCTCTTCTTTTAATGACGCGTAGTTCTCAATGATTCCATTGTGAACGAGGGCAATCTGCTGCTTGAAATCCGTATGGGGGTGGGCATTAACGCGCGAAGGCTCCCCGTGTGTGGCCCAGCGGGTATGGCCAATGCCGATATTGGAAGAAATGCGCAGACGGCTCAGCTCCTGTTTCAGACGGGAGAGCTTGCCCTGCTCCTTGACGACAAAAAGGCCGCCCTTGCGGTGGTTCAGACAGGCGATACCCGCGGAATCATAACCGCGGTATTCGAGATGGGTCAGCCCTTCAACAAGGACCGGAACCGCTTCGCGGCTTCCGATGTAACCGACAATCCCACACATGAAAAAGCTCCTTCGATAAAAGTAGGGAGATTATACCTTCGGGAATATGCTTTTGACAGTTCATTTCAAATTCAATATGATAGCCGTCAATGCCTTCACCCAGCGACAAAAGAATCCGCAGAACGCATTACCTGATCAATAAGCCTTTGCAGTTGCGGTACATGGCTTATATCACAGGAACGCTTTTTTTGGTATCCCTGATTCTGATGTCCAGCTTCTATTTCGGCATCTGGGGAGGGATCCTCGACGCGTTTTCCAATGAGCAGATCCGCAACGACCTTCTTATCGCCACCCGGCTGAGTGAATATGAAGTCGCGAGGACGGCCCCGGAATCATCACCGTCCGCTCTTTCCCTTTTCCGCCAGACCCAGATGCTGAGCAACCGCCAGCAGGAAATTTTCAAAAACATTCTCAATGACACCAACCGCAAACTGATTCCCAAAACCATTCTTGTCCTGATTTTGATCGGATGGGGTTCAGTCTTCCTGTCGCATAAGATCGCGGGGCCTCTCTACCGGTTCCATGTCGGGCTTGAAGAAATAGACAAAGGAAACATGAAGATCCGCGTGTTTTTACGCAAAGGCGACGAAGGCCAGTTCATTGCGACCCGGTTCAACCAGACCGCGGAAAATCTGGACTTCACGTTCTCCCGGCTGAAAAACATTATTCAGGAAAATGAATCCAATACGGAGCGAATGGTCCTGCGGCTGAAAGAAGAATTGGCCAAAATCAAAACCAGCTCCGAACGCTAGGCCGATGCGCCGCCGTTTTCTCTCCGCTCTTTTCCTTATCCCCTGCCTGATTGCTTCTCCGCTTCTTCACGCGGCCGAAGAGTCCTCGATCTCCAAAGAAGACAGGGAGCTGCTGACCCAGATTCAAAAAGATTCAATCCAGT
This sequence comes from uncultured bacterium, assembly GCA_964541285.1. GTDB lineage: Bacteria > Omnitrophota > Omnitrophia > Omnitrophales > Aquincolibacteriaceae > CAYLPP01. The sequence continues at coordinate 2,240 of CAZIQJ010000003.1, forward strand.
ACTTTATCCGCTCTTCCAATAAAGCCACGGGCCTGACCAAGGACTCTTCCCGCCCCGGTTCACCGGCCTCAATCGCGGCTACGGGGTTTTCCCTGGCATCGCTTGCCATCGCCCAGGACCACGGCTGGATTGAAAAAAAATACGCGACGGCGCAGATCAGAAAAACTCTTTTAACGCTTCTGATGCGGGCCGAGCACAAAAACGGTTTCTTTTATCACTTCCTCGATCCCCAGACCGGCCGCCGGATATGGGGCTCCGAGGCCTCGTCCATCGATACAGCACTCCTGATTGCCGGCGCCCTTACAGCGGCCAAGTACTACCCCAACACGGATATCGCGAAAATGGCGCGTAAAATCTATGAGCGCACCAACTGGAAATGGATGCTGAATAACTCCCTGCTGATGTGCATGGGCTGGAAACCGGAGACAGGTTTCCTTCCCTACTACTGGGACTCCTACAATGAGCTGATTATTCTGCAGGCCCTGGCCATTGGCTCGCCTACTCACCCCATCCCCAGGGAAGCATGGAACGAATGGGACCGGCTTGAGGACACTTACCGGGATAAAAAAGTCATCTACGCGCATTCCGGAAGTCTTTTTACTTATCAATTCTCACACGCCTTCATCGACTTCAAGAATCTTGATGACCGTGGAGTCAATTATTTTGAAAACTCCAGGAATGCGACCCTGGCCAACCGGGAGTTTTCGCTCGAATTCCGGAACCAGTACACCGGCTACTCGGAAAACTCATGGGGACTGTCAGCCTCCGTCGGCCCGGGAGGTTACAAAGCTTACGGCGCAAAACCAGGAGCAGCGGTCCACGACGGCACCATCGCGCCCTACGCGGCGCTGTCTTCCATTGTTTTTACTCCGGAAGAATCGGTTTCGGCCATACGGTTTTTTTATGAAAATTACAGGCAGGACCTCTACGGCATCTTTGGATTCAAGGACGCTTTTAACCTGGACAAGAAATGGTGGGCACAGGAGTACATCGGGATTGATCAGGGAATCAGCGTCTTGATGCTGGAAAATTATCTAAACAACGGGAATGTCTGGAAAAAATTTATGTCGCTGGCGTGGATACAGAACTGGATTTTCCGGTGCGAGCTGGATCCTGAAACAAAAAGAAAGCCTGCTGCTATTCCTTCTGCATGAAACGGATCGCCAGACGGGCGGAAGTTTCTTCGATGACCTGCGAGGTGAGGTAAGTCCCCTTTTTGATCTCGTCCTTGATTTCTTCCAGCCGGCCCATGTTCGGGTCTGGCTCAGAGGGGATCAGCTGGGCAAACTTGTGGACATCGCGCCAAAGCCGTTCTTCTTCGGGGGTCCGAATCGACGGCCTCTCTATTTTTATTTTTCCCTGCTTTTTTCCGGCTGAATCATATTCGCACTTCGGCGCTGTCATAGTCCCTCTCTGGAGGGATAAAAATGGCTAATCCCAACCATTAAGAGTTATCGGCGCGCGCCGGAAAAACTTAAACAACCCCTCTTTTATCAGGCTTCGAGGGTGATTTCTCCCGCCTTCTTGACCAGATGCGAACGCAGGCGCGTGATGACCTTGGTGTGGATCTGGCAAACCCGGGATTCAGAAACGTCCAGGATCTCACCAATTTCACGCAGCGTCAGGTTTTCATAATAATACAGCACCACGACCAGCTTCTCTTTTTCAGGCAGTTCATTGATGGAACCGGCAAGCAGTTCCTTGACTTCATTCTGGTGAACATAGCTGAACTGATTTGTGATCAGCGAATCCTCGATCGTCTGGAGACGCGAGATGGGCTTGTTGCCGTCATCATTCTGCCAGACTTCATCCAGCGAAAGAAACGTGGTGGAATTTAAATCGCTGTAAATCGAGTTCAGTTCGTCGGTCGAAATCTTCAGCGACCGCGCAAGTTCATCGTCGGTTGCCATCCGCCCGGTTTTTTCTTCAAGCTCCTTGCATTTCTTTTCGATTTCACGGGCTTTCTTGCGGAGAAGCCTCGGTGCCCAATCGAGCTTGCGGAGTTCGTCCATGATCGAACCGCGGATGCGGGACACGGCGTACGTCTCGAATTTATTTCCCTGCGAGACATCGTACTTCGTGATCGCGTCAAACAGACCCAGAATTCCATAGCTGACCAGGTCATTGAACTCCACGTTCGGAGGCAGACCGATGGCCACCCGGCCGGCCACGTATTTCACAAGATACAAATACTTCTTCACAATTTCATCGTGAAGCGGCTGGCTCTTGGTCCGTTTATACTTCTTCCACATTTTAATTTCATCTTCGTGCATGGATTCTCCTTTCGATTAAATACGGTTATTTATGATTTCGGGCTTTTCTCTTCCAGAATCTTCTTGATCTGGAAAAGGGTGTAATGCTTTGCCTGGAGCGTCTTGATCTGCTCCAGCCGGTCAAAAACCGATTCGTCGTACAGCCGGTGACCGGAAGGTGTACGGCGCGCCTCCTGGATCAAGCCGGCGAGCGTATAGTTATGAATAGTCTGTCTTGAAAGGCCTGAGTACTGCATGACTTCACCGATCTTAAAAAGTTTCTCTCTTTTCAAGGCCGAGCTCCCGTCGTTTCGGCGGGAACTGAAACGGCCGGATTTTCCGCTGTGGCCGCTGCACCCGCCCGGGTGTTGAGTTGGGCGTTGTGAGCTTCTATTTCCTTTTGGAGCTGCAGAGCTTCCTTATTGAAAGGCTGAAGCAAAAGGGTCTTGTCCACAGCAAGCTTCGCCGCTCCCCACCGATTCTGATTGATCCAGAACCGGGCCTTCTTCGTATAACTGCCTACTTTCTCCGTCACCTGCTCCTTGTAAATCTCGCGCTCAATCAGCATCTGCTGTTTGCCGGCCTTGACCGCGCGGGACCGGATTTCATCACTCAGCCTCGAAGCCTGCATGTTTTGCGGGTCGTAGGCAAAAACCCTTTCCGTGGCCAGCAGAGCTTCTTCATAGCGCTTCAGCTCCATGAGCGTTTTGCCTCTTTCAAGCCAGGTGCGGATTTCTTCCTGCTTCGCGTCGCGGGGAAGTTCTTCAGGAGCGTTATTTTCAAACACTTCCTTGTGCCGCGCGATTTCCTGGTCAATGATTTCAGCCATGAGCCGTTGCGCCTCGGTGTCTGAAGGGTTTTTCTTCAAAAGCTTCTGAATTTTTTTCCGGGCCTGATACAAATCCCCGTCTTCCAGGTCTTTCCTGGCTTCTTCCACGGTCTGAGAAGACTTCGAACCGTGTCTGAACCACGAAAAACCCAGCATTAAACCCGCTAACCCTATGACCATCCATGTGCGTAATCTCATTTTTATGAAATGTAAAGCATGTTTTGTAATTCACAATATATAAATACTTACGACATGGGTCAAGCGCTTTTTTAAACTTTTTTAATCAAAAACTAGCAATAGTGCTCTTTTAGTTAAAAAACACTATATATGGTGTTTTTTAAGGTTTTTTTTCTTAAAAAAAATACGCGGACAGGCGTCAAAAAGGGGTTTTTAAGAAAAAAACTTACAAAAAATCATGGCGGGACGATAAAGAAAAGCAGGAGAGAAAAGCGGATGACCTACGAAGAAATCATTTATCTGAAGTACAAAAAGGGGCTTTCGACCTATCAGCTGATTCAGCTTTATCCTCGAGATCAGGAGCGCGTACGTGAAATCGCGCTTCTGGACCTCTCAACTGAAACCCTGCGGGATATTTTGAAAGAAGAAGAGTCTCTGGGCAGGCTTTTGAAGTTAAAACAGAAATTCGCGGAACTTCTCAAGTTCAGGGGAAATCAGGCTAGCGCCTGATTTCTTGTCCCTTTCCCGCCCTACCGGGATTTTGTGGAATAAGCTCCCATCTTGCGGAACTTCTCATACCTTAGTTCGGGTAATTCCTTGCGTGGAATTTCACGAAGCTCTTCAAGCGCTCGGTCCACGGCAAGACGGATATTTTCCGCGGTCTGTACAAAATCACGGTGCGCGCCGCCCAATGGCTCAGGAATAACGGCGTCAATGACTCCAAGCTCAACCAGGTCTTCCCCGGTCAGCTTCAAGGCTTTGGCGGCATCCGGAGCCTTGGCTGTGTCCTTCCAGAGAATGGCAGCGCAGCCTTCCGGGGAAATCACGGAATAGTATGCATTCTGCAATACGAAGATCCTGTCTCCGACCGCGATTCCAAGAGCACCGCCGCTTCCTCCCTCGCCAATAACAATGACGATGACAGGCACGGTCAGGGACGCCATCTCGCGAAGATTGTAGGCAATGGCCTCGGCCTGGCCTCTCTCTTCAGCGCCAATACCGGGATAAGCGCCCGGAGTATCCACAAAAGCAATAATCGGCCGGCCGAACTTTTCAGCCAGCCTCATAATACGGATGGCCTTGCGGTAGCCTTCAGGATGCGCGCTGCCAAAACTGCGGAGCAAATTTTCCTTAGTGTCACGGCCCTTCTGCTGGCCGATAAGGCAGACGATTTCTTTTTCGCCCCAGCGCGCGAATCCGCAAATCGTGGAATGGTCGTCACTGAAATGACGGTCTCCGTGGAGCTCTATAAAATCTTTGGTCAGATAATTAATATAGTCCAGGGTGTAAGGCCGTAACGGATGGCGGGCCACCTGAACGCGCTGCCACGGCGTCAGGTTGTCATAAATTTCCTTCAGCGCTTTTTCAAGTTTTTTCTCAACACTTTTAACTTCTCCGGTCAGGTCAATGCCCTCACCGGATGAAGACTTCAGCTCCTGAATTTTCTTTTCAAGCTCCAGAACCGGCCTTTCAAACGGCAGGCATGTGTCCATGGGATCCCGGGTACCCAGACGAATCTTTTTTTTGGTTTCAGCTGCTGCCGGGGAGACTTCAGTTTTAATTTTTTTCAGAGTCTTGCGGGCCATGGGTTACTCCACAATCTTAACCGGTGTTCCGAGAGGGACCATAATATAAAGCTCTTCAACTTCTTTATTGTGCATGCGGACGCAGCCCGATGTCGACTGATGGCCGATGCTTTCAGGCTCGGTCGTTCCATGGATACCGTATCCCGGCGAATCAATGCCGAGCCAGCGTGTACCCAGATAATTCTTGGGGTCACCAGGAGGCACCACGGCGCCTGTTTTGTACCAGGTCGGGTTTTCGATTTTGTTGATAATCTTGAAATCACCTTCCGGCGTACCGCCTTCAAGGCCGGTGGCCACGCGATAATGCTTGAAGGGCTTGCCGTTAAGGGAAAGTGTCAAAACGTTCCTGGACTTGTCGACATAAATAGAAAATTCGCCATTGTTCAGAACTTTGAGCTTCTGGCCCAGAATCACGGTGTCTTTTTCAAGGCGGTTGCTTTTTTTGATCAACTCGATGGTAGTGTGGTATTTTTTTGCGATCTTGTAGAGGCTGTCTCCAACCACAACTTCATGCGTCACGGTTTCAGGCATCGGGTCGGGGGAAAAAAGAATTTTGATATTCAGCTTTTCGATTTTCTGGCGGACTTTTTTGGCTTTTTCAGCGCTGAGCGTCTTTTTCTTCAAAAGACTCTGGTAAGCTTCGCGCGCTTCTTCCCACTTGCTGCTTTTTTCAAGCCTGGCAGCTTCTTCAATCAGCGAAGCCGAGGCGTCCTGGCTTGAGGCTGGAGAAACAGAAGGGGCCCCCTGCTGAAGGGTTTCCGCGCAGAGAATCGCAGGAAAAATAAATAGGGCAAAAAGTATCGAGAGAAATTTGTTTTTCATCAGGATTTCCAGCAAAAAATGTAAGCCATCGCGATGCCCAGAAAAGCGCCGGCAAAAACTTCCACAGGCGTATGGCCGAGAAGTTCTTTTACGCGCTCTTCCTTGACCTGGCCTTTTTCGTAAATTTCATCCAGCATCTTGTTGAGCGTCATGGCCTGCCTTCCTACGCTGCGCCGCACGCCGGCCGCATCAAACATGGTGATAATAGTGAATATCAGCACAAACAAAAAAGGAATTGATTGAAACCCGTAATAAAGACCCGTGGCCGTGGCCAGGCTGGAAACGCTCGCAGAATGAGCGCTTGGCATTCCGCCGGTCTTGAAGAGCCAGCGGAAATTATAGCGTTTTTCCACAAATCTGGCTCGCACAAACTTGATACCCTGGGCTGCCAGCCAGCTGGCAAAAACTGCTAAAAACGCTCTATGCTCAGGAAAAGGGGGGTCTAAAAGAGTCACAAAATCCCTAAAAGGACGGATAAACCATTGACTCTCCGCCCTGATTATGATTTTATTGCATAAAAAATATGATGATTAAAAATACTGAATTGTACCGCCCCATTATAAGAATGGGGTTTTTAAAAATCAAGGTCTTTTACCCATGATCGCAGCCGTCAGAAGCGCTGTTTGTATTGGGATTTCCGCTTTCCCCATCCGGATCGAAGTGGATGTTTCGCCCGGCCTGCCCCAGCTGAATGTGGTAGGTCTGCCGGACCAGAGCATCAAGGAATCGCGAGAAAGAATACGGGCCGCCATTAAAAACAGCGGCTACCGCTTTCCCCCGGACAAAATCACAATCAATCTCGCGCCTGCGGATCTTAAAAAAGAAGGTCCGGCGCTGGACCTTCCCATGGCACTGGGAATCCTGGCCGCCTCCGGCGTTCTGGATTCAGAAAAACTGTCCGCTTTTCTTCCCTTGGGCGAGCTGGCGCTGGATGGAACGCTGCGTGCATTCAAAGGCGCCATCGCAGTCAGCGCGGCTTTCAAAAATGAAAACCTGCTGCTTCCTTCCGAAAGTGCGGAGGAAGCCGCGCTTGTGCGCGGAGCAAAAGTCTACGGAGCTTCCAGCCTTCGTGAAGTGGTCAATTTTTTGAATGGGGAAAAGGATATTTCCTGTTTTGTTTCGAAAGAACCGGCTGGCTCCGCACCTTCTTCGCGCGCAGGAACAGGCGATTTTTCCGAGGTCAAGGGCCAGGCTTTTGCCAAGCGCGCGGTTGAAATCGCGGTGGCAGGAGGACACAACCTTCTTTTCATTGGCCCGCCCGGCTCAGGAAAAAGCATGCTCAGCCAGAGAATTCCAAGCATTCTTCCTCCGCTCAAATTCGAAGAAAAACTGGAGATCACCAAAATTTACAGCGTGGCAGGATTAAACCCGGCTTCTCATCTGGTGGAACACCGGCCTTTCCGCAGCCCGCACGCTTCGATCTCCCAGGCTGCGCTTGTCGGGGGCGGCACGTCTCCCCGTCCCGGAGAAATTTCCCTGGCGCATCAAGGAGTGCTTTTTCTGGATGAGTTTCCGGAATTCCGAAAAGACGTCATTGAATCCCTTCGCAGCCCGCTGGAAGACAAAAAAATCATGGTATCGCGCGTCAAATTTCAGACGGATTATCCGGCTGATTTCATGCTGGTTGCGGCCATGAACCCTTGCCCGTGCGGCTATCTGGGCCATTCGCGCAAAGCCTGCCGCTGCAGCTGGGGGCAGATCCAGAAATACCAGTCCCGGATCTCAGGCCCTGTCCTGGACCGCATTGACCTGCATGTGGAAGTACCTGCGCTTTCTTTTCAGGAGCTTGCTTCGGAAAGGACTGAGGAAACTTCGGAAAAAATCAGGGAACGCATTGAGGTGTGCAGAAAAATTCAGGAGAAAAGAAACGGTGGAATTCTGAACGCCGGCATGAAAGCGCGTGAACTTCGCCAGCATATCCATCTGGAGCCTTTGGCCAAAAAAATGGCGGAAAGCGCGATTCAGGAGCTGGGGTTTTCCGCGAGGGCCTACTATAAAATTCTGAAAATCTCCAGGACCATCGCGGACCTGGAAGCCTCTTCGGATGTCTCAGAAACGCATGTGGCTGAAGCGCTCCAGTACCGGTCTCTTGACCGGAACCGCTAGAGTCAGATTTTTTTCTGCTCCAGAAAAGGCGTCACAAACTGCACGCCTTTTTCACGCAAATGTCCGATCTTCTGGAGGATTTCCGCCGCAAAGTTCCACGCGAAAATGACCACATAGTCGGGAGGATTGTCCATAAGGCGGGAACTGGGGACAATCGGAATCTGCGATCCGGGAATCAGAAGATTCTGTTTCATGGGGTTATCATCCACGGCAAAAAGAATGTCGTCTTTGGTCAGACCATAATAATTGATGATGGTGCTGGCCTTGGCGGGAGCGCCGTATCCACCCATGGTTTTTCCGGCTGTGCGCGTCTCGCGCACCAGCTCCATAAACTGTTCCTTCGCGTCCATGACGCGGGCTGCGAAATCACGGTAAGCGCTTTCGCTCAGGCATCCGCGCTGCTTTTCTTTTTCACGCAGCTCCCCGACAATTGCGGCCTCTTTCTGCGGGCCTCCCTGTTTCTGGATAAACACGCGCAGCGAACCGCCGTGCGAAGACACCTGCTGAATATCAAAAATCTCCAGGCCGTGACGTTTCAAAACACAGGTCAGCGCATTGACCCCGATGTAAGAAAGATGTTCGTGATAAACCATGTCAAACAAAAGCTCGTCGAGCATGGTCACAAGGTAGGGAAACTCGATTGAAAAAATACCCGCGGGAGCAAGCAGCTTTGAAACGTTGCGGCAAACCGAGTGAATATCGTCAATGTGCGCAAACACATTGTTGGCGCTGACCGCATCTGCCGGACCGTATTCCTTGAGAATCATATCTACTGAAGTCTCGTCAAAATAGCGGTTGATCGTGGGCGTGCCGTTCTTGTTGGCGGCTTCCGCAAGATTCGTGGCAGGATCCACACCCACGGCGCGGAAACCTTCCTTTTGATAGCAGGCAAGCAGAAGACCGTCGTTGGAACCAATGTCCACGGCAACGCCCTTGTCTTTTTTCACGCATTTTTTTCTGACGGACGCAGCGTATTCCGCAAAATGATCGCGGAATGTTTTGGTCGTGGAGCTAACGTAGAGGTAATTGGAAAACATCATGTCCGGAGGCACAACATGGCTCAGCTGAACCAGAAAGCAGCTGTTGCACAGGGTCAGCCGGAGCGGGCAGCGAAACTCTTCTTTGGCGGCATCTTCTTTTTTGACAAAGGAATTGGCAAGAGGCAGTACGCCCAGATCCAGGAAAGCCTCCGGCAGAGGCTTGTCGCAATAACGGCATTCTTTCTTTTTGTATTCGATATAGCGGTCCTGTGTCATGTCGAATCTCCTCTTAAGCTCCGGGACAAGGGTGGATGGCCGTGATTTTTCCATGGCGGATAACGATGTCACCGCCCGGCTCCACCTGAATGTTATTTTTTAAAACGTCCATCACGATCCCGGCCACAAAATCCGGGCTCTGCTGGCGCGCGGCATCTTCTTTTCCGAAAATCGCGGAGCGCATTTCCGTGTTCATTCCGCCCGGACAGACCGTAAAGCATTTGAGTTTCTTGTCCAGGTTTTCCTTGGCAATGCATTGAGAAAGCGCAAGAAGCCCGAACTTCGCCGCAGAATAAGAAAAAAGTTTTGGAACTCCTCGCTGTCCGGCCATGGAGGAGACATTAACAATCACGCCGTCATCCTGCCTGCGAAAAACGGGTATCAGGTGTTTGGACATCAGAAAAGCGGACAAAAGATTCGAATCCATGATTTTCTGATGCTCTTTGCGGGAAGTGTCTTCTATCTTTGCCAGACCTCCGCCATAACCCGCGTTGTTAATCAGAATGTCCACATACCCGGTCTTTTTCAAGAGTCCGCGCACGAATTTTTGAATGCTGTCTTCGGATGTAAGGTCGAGCTTCGAGAGATGAAAATTCGGATTGTTGGAAACGCTCTGTTGAGCCTTTTTCCAAAAACGCGTGCTCTGGCTGATTCCAAAAACACGGTCACCCTCAGCGATAAAACGCTGGGCCAGGCTCAATCCCAGTCCCCGGCTCGCGCCGGTAATGACTACAACCCTGGACATTTATTTTGCGGCTTTAAGCGCGGGATTCAGATAACCCTTGATGACTTCATAGGCAATGGTGTCTTCCTCATACTTGCCGGACTCGCGCTGGCGCGTGGTCAGGGCAAGGAATACGGAATCTTCCGTGAATTCCTGCGCGTGGGCAATTAAAGCGGGAGTCTCGACGATATCGCCGGGATTAATGTCCAGCACCAGGCGTTTGCTGGTGTCGCGCGTGTCCACCGAGTGGCTCTTGAAAGCGCCGCTCAGGAGGTAAATGTACTGGTGGTCCTGCTTGTGGTAATGGTTCGCGCGAACCGTGCCCTTTTTGGAGGTGATCAGAGCGATATGCTCAATGCGGCCTTCAAAAACATTGGTAATACCGCCGCGAGCGTCCACAAAAGCAGGGTCAATATGCCATTTCTTTTCCATTTGAGTCTCCTTGTTTTTTAGCCGGCACCGTTTCGGAAACCGGTACCGATAATTAAAATTCCTGAAACCAGCGCACCGTCCGCTTCAAGCCTTCTTTCAGCCCGACGCGGGGTTTGAAACCCGTCAGCCGGGTGAGCTTGCTGATGTCCGGACAGCGGCGCTTGGGATCCGAGTTGGCGTAAACAGCGTGCGGAGGATCAATTGAAACCACGTCCACTTTGTACGGCATGGCGCCGGCCACAAGCTCGGCCAGCTGGCGCACGGAAATCTCGGGCGACGGGTTGCCGACGTTAAATGCCTCGCCGTCGTGGGAAGAAAACAGCACGCGGAAAATGGCTTCAATCTCGTCATTGATATAGCAGAAAGAACGCGTATTGCGGCCGTCTCCATGCACCGGAAGCGGCTCCTTGCGCAGGGCATGCTCAATGAAATTTGGAAGCACGCGGTAGTCGTCCGGGCGAATGCCGGGGCCGTAGACATTGAACGGGCGGATGATCTTGACCGGCACGCCATACACCTGGTGGTAGGCGTAGCACTTGGTTTCGCCGAACCGCTTGGATTCGTCGTAGCAGGCACGGGGTCCCTGGACCGCGACATTGCCCCGGTACTCTTCCGCCGTGGGAACATGCTTGGGATCCGGATCTCCATATACTTCGCTGGAGCTCATGAAAATAAAACTTTTTACGTTTTTCTGGCGCGCCAGCTCCAGCATATTGCGGGTTCCCTGAGTTCCGACATCCATGGTTTCAATCGGAAACTTGGTGTAGTACACCGGCGATGCAATGCCCGCGGCATGAATGATGTAATCCACTTTAACATCGGTCTGAAAGGGCTTGATGACGTCGTGGCGGTGGAAAGCGAGATTTTCATCCGAGAGAATTCTCTGCTCATATCCCGTCACAAAATTATCCAGCAGAAGGGCTTTGCACTTCTCACCCTGGCCCAGCATTTTCTCATTTATATGGTGAAGAAGATGCACCATATAGCGGCCAAGAAAACCAAAAGCGCCGGTGATCAGAAATGTCCTGCCCGCAAAATACTTCAGGTAGGGTTTGAAGATCTTCCCGAGCGCCTCAATGTCTTCTCTCATGACATCCGGAACATCGAAAGATTCTTTCTTCTTTTTTTTGGGAGTGTTCAGAACCGGCGTGGCAATGGCGTTCATTTCCTGCGAAAAAACCTTGCGGACCGTATTTGAGGAGGCGTTTTCACCCGCGAGACCGTCGGCAATATACGCCTTGATCAGCTGCTGATATCCCATATCTCCCTTTTTACCGGCCTGCCGCTGAAGGTCCTGAATGGTGTTTTCCGGGATACGGATGGAAATCAGCTTGTTGGGGCTCGGTGTTCCCTCGTTCGGGCGCTTCCGGGACGCTTTTTTCCGGTTCTTGACGGGCATGGGTTAATCTCCTTGTATATACGATAGAGTGCCTTTTGAAGGCGAGGGTCCTATTCTGTATATACAGGCCGTGCTTGTCAACTTTTTATTTGGGCCTCAAAAAGGGTCAGGCCCGGGGGGCGTCAGAGGAAAAAACCATTTTCCAGAAGTGCCAGCCTGCGAATGAGGCGGCCAGGTAGAAGGCGCACATACCCGTGACCATGACCCGTTTCTTCCATGGCGTCATGCCATCAAAGCGGCTGGCCTTCAGCGCCAAAAACTTCTCGCGGATTCTTCTGGCCACGGGCAGTTCGGCACTCAAGATAGCCAGCCCTGCAAGCGTAACGGGCGTGCCGCCAGGCCCGGGCACGGGCATCAGGATGACTCCGATCAAAACCACACAGCATCCCGCCAGAATGACGGCCCAGCGCTTTACAATTTTCATGATTTACGGCCCCTCTGGTTTAAAACAGCGTATAAATAAACGGAGCGACCGCGGAGCTCTTCGTCAGCACGATGAGTGACCCCAGAAGCATAAGGACGATCACAATGGGTGCAAGCCACCATTTCTTGCGCACCTTCAGAAAATTCCAGAATTCCTTCAGAACCGATATTTTTCCCATATAAAAGGCCTCTGGCGTCAGGATGGACGCAGGGCGCACCCCTCTTCCCGCTTTCCCTTCTTATCGGGCCAGATCAGCGAGGCCGCAATGGAGAGAACGAGCAAAGCCGCAACGATGCCAAGCGAAGCCAGAATCGGAACATGGTAAAGATCCGTAATCAGCATTTTTGTGCCGACGAAAACCAGAATCGCTGAAAGCCCATAGTGCAGGTAATGAAACAAATTCACCACGCCGGCCAGCGCGAAATAAAGCGCCCGAAGGCCCAGAATCGCGAACACATTCGAGGTGTAAACAATAAACGGGTTCTGGGTAATGGACAGAATCGCGGGGATGGAATCCACGGCAAAAATCAGGTCTGTTGTTTCCACCACAAGCAGAACTACGAACAGGGGCGTGGCAAAAACCTTGCCTGCCTGCCGGACAAAAAACTTTCCGCCCTCATACCCCTTTGTGACAGGCATGATTCTGTGAAACAGCCGGAGCACAACGCTCTTCTCCGGATGAATCTCCTTTTCCTTGTCCAGAGCCATCTTGACGCCGGTGAAGATAAGAAAAGCGCCAAAGATATAGATGATCCAGTGAAATTTATGGAGCAGGCTGATTCCGCCCGCGATAAAACCGGCCCGCATCAGCAAAGCTCCCAAAATCCCCCAGAACAGGACTTCGTGCTGATATTTGCACGGCACCTTGAAGTAGGCAAAGATCATGATAAACACGAAAATATTGTCCACGCTCAGGGACTTTTCAATCAAATACCCGGTCAGAAATTCCAGAGCAGCCTGCTTGCCCGCCCAGAAGTAAATCCCGGCATTAAAAACCAGCGCCAGAGTGATCCAGACAGCGCTCCAGGTCAGCGCCTCTTTCAGGCTGATTTCATGCGGCTTGCGGTGAAAAACAAGCAGGTCCAGCGCCAGCATGGCCAGCACAAAAAGGTTAAACCCGCCCCACAGAAGAATTCCTGACATGTCCATTCAGATACTTCCTTTCATGACTGTTTTTTTCGCCTGATCAATGGGCCGCGCCTTCCGACGCTTCCCCCCAGCGGGGTTCTTCCCCGCGTTTTTCACCAAGGCTTTCCCAATACTCCCGTATCAACTCCCTTGTGTTTTCCCTGTCCAGCTCATCTTTTCTTCCTTTTAATCTGGCCATGACTGCCTCCTTGAGAGGTTGGAAACAATCCAATTATGCCCTTGCCTAAACCATAATAAAAATACATAATTTATAACTAATACATCAAATATACTTATATGTTACCTTTCAACTTCCACCATCTTTATTACTTTTACTGTATCGTGAAATACGGCTCGGTTTCACGGGCCGCGAAAGAGCTCCGCTTATCCCAGCCGGCCCTAAGCTATCAGCTCAAAAGCCTGCAGGAATACCTGGGAATCAGGCTTTTTAGAAAAGAGGGCCGGAAGCTGGTTCTGACCGAAGAGGGACACTCCGCGCTTTCTTACGCGAAACAGATTTTTGACGCGGGCAAAGAGCTTTCAGACAGCTTGCGTGACCGCTCGCAAAAGGGCCGCATCCGCATCCAAATCGGAGTCATGAACTCCATTCCCAAAACATTCGCCAATGCCCTTCTGAAGTTTATCCTTACAAACCAGCCGGACGCGCACGTGCAGCTATATGAGGATACCTTTACCAGAATGATCGAAGACCTCAAAGACCATTCTCTGGATATGCTTTTAACCGATACGCCCTGTCAGGCCTCTGTGGAAGAAGAGATTCAAAACCATCTGATCGCCAAGGTTCCCGTGGTCTTTTGCGCGCATCCGTCCCTGGCTAAAAAATACAAAAAAATTCCAGCGGATCTTCACAACGCTCCCATGATCCTGACGACCGCGGACAGCCGCGTTTTTCACTCCGTGCAGGAATATCTGGCAGATCACCGGATCGCGCCCAGAGTTGTGGCCGAGATTCAGGACATTGAGCTGGCGCATGTCATGGCCATGGATAAAATGGGAATTGTTTCGCTAAACAGCCTGATGGCGCTGAACACGCCGAAGGACAAGCTTGCCGTGATTGCCCCCGGGTCAAAAACGGGGATCTTCGAGTCGATTTACGTCATTAATAAAAAACGCCGGAACCCTCATCCCCTGGTCGAAAAAGTCATCTCCAAATTCAGACTTTGATTCCAGCGCCGGAAAAAGGCAAAAAAAATCCCGGGCGGCCGCAGCTGCCCGGGACTCTTTTTCTTAAACCGCTTTTAAGTGCTTACCACTCCAGAGTGCCGCCGACCTGATATTCGGTCACACGCGTCTCGAAGAAGTTCTTTTCCTTGCGAAGGTCGATAATTTCGCTCATCCACGGGAACGGATTGCCCGCGTTCGGAAACTGCAGCGGCAGGCCCAGCTTTTGAAGCCTGCGGTCCGCGACATGCTGGATATACTCTCTGAGCATGTCCTTGGTCAGGCCCATGATGTCCTGGGGCAGACAGGCTTCAGCGTACTCGATCTCAAGCTGCACGCCCTTCTTGAACCTTTCAACCATTTGTCCCTGGAATTCCGGGGTCCAGATATCCTGGTTTTCCGCGATGATCGCGTTGATCAGGTCCAGGCCGAAATTCAAGTGCATGCTTTCATCGCGCAAAATGTACTGAATCTGCTCGCAGGCTCCGGGAAGCTTGTTGTGCCTTCCGAAAGAAAGCAGCATGACAAAGGCCGCGTAAAAGAAAATGCCTTCCATGACACCGTAGTACCCGATCAAATTGCCCAGAAGCCTCTGACGGCCGCTGAAGCTCTCGGTTTCAAAATCAGGTTTCATGATGTCTGCTGTCAGACGGGCTTCCATTTCAGCCTTGGCGTGCATCTGGGGAATTTCACGGTACATATTGTAAAGCTCGCCCTCATCAAAACCCAGCGTCTGCGGAATATACTGGTAAGCGTGCGTGTGAATGGCTTCTTCGAAAGCCTGGCGCAGAAGGTACTGCCGGATTTCCGGGGCGGTGACGTAACGGTAAATCGTCAGCACGATATTGTTGGCCACAAGCGTGTCCGCGGTGGTAAAAAAACCGAGGTTGCGCTTGAACATCAGGCGCTCTTCGTCTGAAAACGCTTTGGGATCTTTCCACTGCTCAATGTCACGCTGCATGGAAACTTCCTGCGGCATCCAGTGGTTGGCGCAGGCGTCCTGATAATACTTCCAGGCCCATTCATACTTGATGGGAATCAGCTGGTTAACGTCGACTGACTTGTTGTTGATGATCCGCTTGTGCTCAATCTTGATGCGGTCCTTGGTCATCGGAATGATGTTTTTTTCTTCGGGCATTTTATTTTCCTTTTCTGCTGCCAGATTACTGGCAGGCTTCGCAGCTGTCCGGATTGTCGATCCGGCACTGGGCCGCTTCAGCGGGTGTGAAAGTTTTTTTCTGGCGTCCGGTCGTGTCTGTGTATTTTTTAGCGTCCAAAGTCGATTTCTCAATGCGCGTCGCTCCAAGGCAGCGCAGGTAGTAGGTCGTCTTGAGGCCTTTTTTCCACGCCAGCGAATACATGCTGTGGAGCTTCTTGCCGCTCGGTTCCGCGAGGTAAAGGTTCAGAGACTGGCCCATATCAATCCATTTCTGGCGGCGGCTGGCGCATTCAATGATCCACTCGTACTCAATATCAAATGCCGTGGGAAAACGGTTTTTGATTTTCTGGGGAATGCGGTCTATTTCCTGCAGGCTGCCGTCAAAATACTTCATGTCATCGATCATCTGCTGGTCCCAGATCCCAAGGGCTTTGAGCTCTTCAAGGAGGTAGCGGTTGATCGAGGTGAATTCGCCGGAGAGATTGCTCTTGGCGAACAAATGTTTGTAAGTCGGCTCGATCGACTGCGTAATGCCGCTGATCTGGGCAATGGTCGCGGTCGGCGCGATGGCCATGGTGTTGGAGTTGCGCATGCCGTGTTTTTTGATGGACTCGCGCACCGGCGTCCAGTCAAGGCGCGAGCTGCGGTCCATATCCAGATGACCGCCTCTTTCCTTTTCAAGCAGGTCGATCGTATCAAGAGGAAGAAAACCACGGTCCCATTTGGAGCCTTTGTAGCTTTCATACGTGCCGCGCTCTGCCGCAAGTTCCGAAGAACCGAGAATGGCGTAATAAGAAATCAGCTCCATGCTCTCATCCGCGAACTCCACGGCCTCGGGGGAAGCATAGCCGATACCCTGGATGTAAAGCGCGTCCTGAAAACCCATCAGGCCAAGGCCCACGGGGCGATGCACAAGATTGGAATTGCGCGCTTCGACCGTAGGGTAAAAGTTCAGGTCAATGACATTGTCCAGCATGCGCATGGCCGTGCGCACGGTGTCCGCCAGAAGCTCGCGGTCAAAACCATGAGACGTGGTATGCGCCGCAAGATTGACAGATCCCAGGTTGCAGACCGCGGTTTCATCAATGCTGGTGTTCAAAAGAATTTCCGTGCAAAGATTGGAGCTGTGCACCACACCCTTATGGTCCTGGGGTGAACGGACATTGGAAGGGTCCTTGAACGTGACCCACGGATGTCCGGTCTCGAAAAGCATGGTCAGCATTTTGCGCCACAGGTCCACGGCCTTAACAGTCTTGGTCAGCCGGATTTTTCCAGCCCTGGCCAAAGCTTCATATTCCGCGTACTTGTTTTCAAAGGCCTTGCCAAAAAGATCATGCAGCTCCGGTGTTTCATTGGGGCTGAAAAGCGTCCAGTCCGCATTGGCCTGTACGCGCTTCATGAAAAGGTCGGGAATCCAGCTGGCGGTATGCATGTCATGCGTACGTCGGCGGTCATCACCGGTGTTTTTACGAAGCTCCAAAAACTCTTCGACGTCCATGTGCCAGACTTCGAGGTAAGCGCAAACCGCGCCCTGGCGCTTGCCGCCCTGGTTGACAGCCACGGCCGTGTCATTGGCGACCTTCAAAAACGGAACTGTTCCCTGGCTCTTGCCGTTGGTTCCTTTAATGATAGACCCCATGGCGCGCACAGGCGTCCAGTCATTGCCAAGCCCCCCGCTCCACTTGGAAAGCATGGCATTGTCCTTGATGCATTTGAAAATATTGTCCAGATCATCGCCCACCGTGGTCAAAAAGCAGGACGACAGCTGGGAGCAGAGTGTTCCGGAGTTGAAAAGCGTGGGCGTGGAGCTGATAAAACGGAAAGTCGACAGCACATTGTAGAACTCGACCGCCCTTTCGTTTTTCTTCTCACCTTCATGCAGGGCAAGGCCCATGGCAACGCGCATCCAGAAAATCTGCGGGGTTTCCAAACGGCGGCCTTCTTCATGAATGAAATAACGGTCATAGAGAATCTGCAGGCCCATGAACTGGAACTGATAATCGCGGTCCATGCGAAGGGCCGCGCCAAGTTTTTCCAGATCAAAACCCAGAAGCTCGGGGTTCAAGCGTTTGTATTCCACGCCCTTCTGAATGGAATATTTGAAAAGCGCGGGATAACGCACCTTGACCTGCTCGTGATTTTCTTCAACGCCGCTCAGTTCCGCGTAAATTTTCTTCAGGAGAATGCGGGCTGCGACATAGGCGTAGGCCTGGTCTTTTTCGATTAAAGGGCGGACCGCGAGAGAAACCGCGTCCAGAAGTTTTTCAGCCGGCATTCCGTCCAGACAGTTGAGCAGGGCGGCCTGCAGGATTTCCTGTGTGGAAACTTCGTCTTCAAACCCCGAGCAAACTTCAAAAATAAGAAGCTTGAGCTTTTCAGCGTCATAGCGCTCAACGGTTCCGTCCATATGCTTGACCGTGAAAACCTTTTCGGGAATTTTCACAGCGCTGGCCGGAGCGTTCTGGCGGGCCTGGCGGCGATCCTGGCGGTAATGAATGTAGCGGCGGGCAATGTCATGCTGGCCCTCTTCCATCAAAGTCAGTTCCACGATGTCCTGGATCTGCTCAATGCCGATGGTAAAAGTTCCCTGATCCAGCTTTCCGATCTTTGAAGCGATCAGATCCGCGAGCTGCAGAACAAGCGAGCGGCGGTCCGCATCAAGATGTTCTTTTTCTTCGGCGGCCGCGAAAGCCTTTCCAAGCGCCTTTGCGATTTTTTCCGGTTTGAAAGAAACCGTGCGGTTGTCACGCTTGCGCACCGTAATGCGCTGGGAGCTTAAACGCTCCTGCTCATGGGCTTCGCGGTAATTATTGTAGCGCTTGGCGATTTCCTCAAATCCGTTTTCAAGAAGTTCGCGGATGACCGCGTCCTGGATCTCTTCAATAAAGATAACGGCGTTCTCAACAGCCTGGGCTTCGCACCACTCCACGACTTTTTTACCAACAAGCTCGATCTGGCGCTTCTGCTCCACCGGAGGTTCTGCCTCATGGGGAATTTTGTAATGCGCCTTGAACGCAGCCTCAATGGCGCGGTAAATGCGGATTTCGAAAAAGGGAACTTCCTGGCCGTTTCTTTTTTTAACGCTTGCCGCGGAAAGCTTTGAAGACAGTTGTACCATCGTGAATATCCTTTTTATTTAAAGTTTGCGGCTCAGGAGAAGATGATACGGGCGTGCAAAGTCAATGCGGCCTTGTATCGCTCCTCCCTCGAGAGCTTGGATTTTCTCAGTGCTTTCTGGCAGGTCTTCTGACTCAAGGATTATCCTACTCCAAAGCGCCTTACCGTCGGTTTTTTGACAGTGGCCTGAAAGCCATGCTTTGTTTCGTACCCTCTGACAGCGGCGGGGCCGTTCCGGACTTACACCGGATTCCCTTTTAAGCCTATCGCAAGCGCCAAAAAGCCATATGTTGTAAAGTGGACGTAAATTAACACAACATTTAGGGGCTGGTCAATCGGTTTTACCACTTTTATGAAAAAATTTTAACTTAAGAAAGACTTTTTTAAAACCAGAAGTGAAAATCAGCGGAAAAGCGCGGAAATATGTGTACTAAAACGTAAGGGAAGGCAGCCAGGCGCGGGAAAAAAAGTCGCTGAGGGTAAAAATCATCATGATGGCCAGCCAATAGAAGCCGACGCCGACAAAAACCCATATCAGCTTCTCGCTGGAACGCACATGCATGAAGAAAATAATGACCAGCGCGGCTTTAAGGCCGGCAATCGCCAGGGCCACAGGCGTATTAAGCGCGCCAAGGTCCACAAAAGCGGCCCCGACCGTGACCGCAGTCAGCGCGAGCAGAGTCAAAAAAATTCCAACATAGGCTTTAGGGGACGTCATGCGTGCCTTCCGATCAGATAAAGGAGCGGAAACAGGAAAATCCAGACAATATCCACAAAATGCCAGTAAAGACCGATCATTTCAACCGGCGTGCAATACTCCCTGTTGAAAGCTCCCCTCGCGCCGCGCACCACCAGATAAACCAGCAGTCCAAGGCCAATGATCATATGGACCGCGTGCATGCCTGTCATGGCAAAATAAAGGGAAAAGAACAGCTGGGCTTCGCGCGAGGCCTCCGGAAAGTGGAAATGAGGGCCGGGGACCAGGTGCTCATGAAACTTGTGGGCGTATTCCATACCCTTGACCCCGAGGAAAACCGCGCCAAGCACAATCGTCAGGAGAAGATAGAAGACTTGCAGGTTTTTACGGCTGGTCTGCGCCGCGTAAACCGCCATGACCATGGTAAAGCTGCTGCCCAGCAGCGCTGCGGTATTGAAAGCGCCAAGGCCGATGTCCAGGTGATGGCTTGCCAGCCTGAAGGCCTCCGGGTACTGGCTGCGGTAGACCGCATAAACCAGAAACAGGCCGCCGAAAAACATGATTTCCGTAATCAGGAAAAGCCACATGCCCAGCGTGGACGCCTGGTACTGCTGTTCAGGGCTTTCAAACTGGTGCGCGTGAACAAACCCGCCTGATTTTTTGGGCGAATGGCTCATGAGTGTTTCGTATGCTCCTCGGTATAATCGTAAGCTTCATGCGTGACAACGGGAATTTCATGAAAGTTTTCCACGGGAGGCGGCGACGACGTTTCCCATTCAAGGCCGCGCGCCCGCCACGGATTGGCCGGGGCTTTCTTTCCGTAATAAAGCGACCAGATCAGATAAATCATGGGCAGCAGGTATCCGATTCCAAGAATCGAAGCGCCTGCTGAAGACATGACGTTGAGCACCTGGAATTCATCCGGATAAACATGATAGCGGCGCGGCATGCCCAGATAGCCAAGCAGGAACTGCGGAAAAAACGTCAGGTTAAAACCCACAAAAACCAGAATGGCGGAAAGTTTGGACCACCAGCCCGGATAAAGGCGGCCCGTCATTTTAGGCCACCAGTAATGAATGCCTCCAAGATAACCCATGACCACACCGCCGACCATGATGTAATGGAAATGCGCGACCACAAAGTACGTGTCGTGAACATGGATATCAAGGCCAAGCGCGGCCAGAAAAAGACCGGTAAGGCCGCCAATGGTGAACAGGCCGATGAATCCAAGCGCGTAAAGCATAGGGGTGTCATAAGAAATCGACCCTTTGTAAAGGGTCGCAGTCCAGTTGAAGACCTTTACAGCGGAAGGAATGGCCACAATAAAACTAAGGAGAGAAAAAATAATGCTGGCATAAATCGACTGCCCGCTGACAAACATGTGGTGGCCCCAGACGAGAAACCCGTAAACTGCGATGGCCAGGCTTGAGAAAGCCACAAACTTGTATCCGAAAATCCGCTTTCTGGCAAAAGCCGCGATCAGCTCGCTTTGAATACCCATGGCCGGAAGGATCATGATGTACACGGCCGGGTGAGAATAAAACCAGAAAAGGTGCTGAAACAAAACAGGGTCGCCGCCAAGAGCGGGGTTGAAAATCCCGATATGAAATCCCCTTTCAAGCGCAACCAGCACAATGGTGATGGCAACAACCGGGGTACCGAGAATCATGATCAGGCTGGTGGCGTACATGGCCCAGATAAAAAGAGGCAGGCGGAACCAGGTCAGCCCCGGAGCGCGCATCTTATGGATCGTGACAAGAAAGTTCAGCCCCGTCAGAATGGAAGAAAAACCGGCGATGAAAGCGCCAAGCGCGGTCAGAATAACATTGGAATTGGCGTAAGTGCTGCTGTAAGGAGTGTAGAAAGTCCAGCCGGTGTCCACGCCGCCGGAAACCGCGGCCACAAAGGCCAGGGCTCCGCCGGCCATGAAAAGATACCAGCTTGCCAGGTTAAGCCTTGGAAAAGCCAGGTCGCGAGCGCCCAGCATAAGAGGAACCAGAAAGTTTCCCAGCACGGCCGGAATTCCGGGGATCAGGAAGAAAAAGATCATCATGACCCCATGCATGGTGAAAAGCTTGTTGTAGGTTTCAGACTGGAAAAAATCGCCCTTGGGCGTCAAAAGCTCCATGCGGATCAGGACCGCGAAAAGGCCCCCGATAAAAAAGAAAAGCGTGACCGCGATCAAGTACAGGATGGCAATGCGCTTGTGGTCCAGGGTTAAAAACCAGGAACGCATCGAATAATCCACATTCAGATAATTCTTTTTTTCGTTCTCGTTTTGCATCAGTTGCCCTTCTGCTGACCCATGTCAGTTTTTAAATAAGCCAGTATCTGCATGACCTGCTCTTCGCTCATCTGGGTTGAATAAAGCGGCATGACCGGCTGATAGCCCTTCACGACTTTCGAAGCGGGATTCAGGATCGATTCGCGAAGATACGCGTCATCCGCCTTCACAATCCGCCCGCCCTCAAGCTCAATGTCCTTGCCGAAAATCCCCTGCAGGATGGGCGCACGCGCCGTATCCACATTATTGTGGCAGGTCTGGCAGTTGAACTGCCGGAAAAGTTTTTCGCCCCGGGAAACCATGGACTCTCCGCTGCCCGAGGAGCCGGACGCGGAGTGGCCCGAAAGCCAGGTTTCATATTCCGCTGGCTGCATGACAATAACACGGCCGATCATGCGGGAATGGTTGGTTCCGCAGTATTCAGCGCAAAAGAGATGATACTCTCCGGCTTTCGTCGGCTGAAACCACAAAGAAGAATACCGGCCGGGAAGCACGTCCATTTTAACGCGAAACGCAGGCACGTAAAAGCTGTGAATCACGTCCTCAGAAGTCATGGTCAGTTTCACGGGCTGGCCAAGCGGAACATGCAGCTCATTGATTTCGCGCCGGCCTTCAGGGTGCTGAAGTTTCCACATCCACTGCTTGCCCACCACAAACATTTCAACAGCATTTGCCGGAGGACGGGCATTGGTAAAATAAACTTTGGTCGCCCATGCAAAGAGAACCATGGAAATAAGAAAAGGGATGACGGTCCAGATAATTTCCAGAAGGTTGTTTCCGTGAATATCTTCGGCTTTGGGATTATTGGAACGGTGATAGCGGACCGCGAAAAAAAGGACCACGCTGAAAATAAGCACAGCGAAGAAAACGCTGATCGCGATCAGGAAAAAGTAAAGGTTATCAACGCTGGCAGCGACCGTGGAAGCCTGTTGAGGAAAAAGAGGGAGCGAGCTCATGATACCCCCGCCTTTTCTCCGAACTTCATGACAGTAATCAGGCCAAGCAGCGCGGCAAGGGTCAAAGTGGCCATAATTCTCAAAAGGTTCATAATAACAAAGCCGTACTTTCCGGTCATAGGATCATAGTGAAAACAAAGCAGGATAATCTGTTCCGCCAGACTTCCGATTTTCCCCTTCGAGGCCTCAATCAGAGCGAACTGAAGGTCGCGCGGCGCATACTCAATGCCATAAAAGTAATGCGACAGCCGGCCGGCCGGGGTGGCGACCATAATACCGCCCGCATGGGCGAACTGCTTGGACTTTTCATCGTAAATATAGCGAAACCCGACAGCTTCGGCCAGCGCGTCCACCGAAGCCTGAGAGCCGGTCAAAAAATGCCAGCCGTTTGCAGCATTTTCACGGCCGTAGGATTTCAGCTGCCGGAGTTTCTTTTCCATGGCCATTTCCGGCGTATCCTTTGGATCAATACTGATAGTAAGTATCTGAAAATCTTTGCCTGGTGTAAAACGGATAGGCTTCATGGCTTTAACAATGCCGTCCAGCACAAAACCGCAGAGCATGGGGCAGCGAAAATAAACCAGGTTCAAAACCACGGGCCGGTCCTTGAAATATTCTTTCAGCTGTACGCTTTTCCCGGTTTCATCCCGAAACTCGAGCTCCAAAGGAAGCTGCTGGTTCAAATGCTGGTCAATGCCGATCTCCTTGACCAGTTCAGCCGTGGGCTTGGACGCGATTAAGGGCTCGTCTTTGGCAAAAGCCGGAAGCGAGCAAACGGTCACAAACATCATCACTGGAATTAAAATTTTTCTCATGACTCTTTCTTTTCCGCAGCAGGCTGTTTTTTCGAAGCTTCGATCTGCATGGCGCGTTCAATAGGAATATGGGCAATGCCATTGCCCTGATCCATCCAGCCGTATCCGTTCAAGGTTTTCTGCTCCGATTCCACGACGCGCTCAAGGTCAACCACGGGTGTGACCTGGAGCCGGGGTTCAGGCGGAGCTACGGTTCCCTCCATCATGGAAGGAAGCCCCGCGTCCTTTTTGCTTTCCATTTTTTCAAGAAAAAAGAAGCTAAGGTAAGCCGCGACCAGAGTGACTGAAATCAGGACCGCCAGGGACATCAGAAAAATCACGATTCCCGAGACGTGGACTGCGTCTTTTTCAACTTTTCCTTCAAGAGAAATATCAGAGTGCGAATGGTCCATATTTTCCTTAATGGTGGTGCGCGCCTTCGGGTTCCGGTTCAATTTCCTTGGCCGCGGCCTTGAAATTCTGGTTCCACATAAAAATCCAGACAGCACCCAGACCTGCCAGGCAAACCACTTCCGCCGCGCTGACCGAAAAAGCCGGAGCATAGGAAGGCTTCACCATCCAGAAAAGATCGGAAATGCGCATCAGGAAAATCCAGCCCGCGATCAATCCAAGCGAGCGAGGGTCGGTTTTCCGGGATTTCATCAGCAGCGCGAAAAAAGGCACGAAAAACTGCAGGAAGACATTCAAAATCCCCTGAACTTCCCAGCCGCCCTTGGAACGCGCCAGATACCAGGGAACTTCTTCCGGAATATTCGCGCCCCAGATAATCAAAAACTGGGAAAGCGCGACATAGGCCCAGAGCATGGTAAAAGCCAGCATCAGGTTGCCCAGGTCATGAAAATGTCCGGACGTCATGTTGCGGACTTTTCCTTCAGCTGAAAGCCGCCACATCATAAACGCGCCAAAAGAAAGCGCTGTCAGGCCCTGCCCCACCATAAAAATGAGGCCGTAAATGGTGGAATACCATTCCGGGCTGAGCGACATGGCCCAGTCCACAGAAGCAAAAGTCAGCGTCAGCGCGTAAAGCGCCATGCCCACGCCGCTTAAAATCTGAAGGCTGTGGGGCGGATGTTCATGGTCGCGGTATTTATGGCCCAGACGAACCAGCATGACAGACAGGAAACTCCAGATCGCGAAATAGACAAAACCCCGGATGATAAATACCTTGCCGGTCAGATAAATCTGGCGGAAATGGGAAACCGCGTGATGCCCTTCCCCGTGATGCGGATGCGCCCAGGGATAAATTTCCTTATAGCCCAGGGCCAGCGGAATGAAAAACAGGGCCAGCCACGGAATCGTGGGCAGCGCCGCTTCCCAGAAAGGCCGCAGCCCCTTGCCCCACCGGCCGCCGGTAAGATAATGCAGCATGCAGAGCCCCATGGAACCAAGCGGAACCGCGATCCAGAAAAGAAACGCGAAAAGGTAGCCTTGCATCAAACTGTTCATATTCATGATTTGCTCACCGCGAGCTGCGCTTTGTCCGCATCCGCAAGGTCTTTGACTTCCGCATGCTGGCTGAGCTGCAGCGCCCGCATGTAGGCGGCAATCGCCCAGCGGTCCGCAGGCTCCACCTGCATGGCGTAATCCTGCATGTTGGCGTAACCGTGGGTCATGACATCATAAAAATAACCAACAGGCATTTTGCGAAGGCGGTCCGTATGAAAGCTGGGCGGGACCGGGCGAAAACCGCGGCGTATAACCATGCCGTTTCCGGTTCCGGCAGCGTCATGGCAGACAATGCAATAAATGTTGTATCGTTCCTGTCCGCGTTTCAGGATCTTCTCAGTCACTTCAAAAGGAACGCTTTCCACGAACTTGCCTTCGGATTTTCCTGTGTAAAAAACCTCGTCCTCCTGCAGCCCGCCGCGCGGCACAGTTCCTTCAATCGTGGGCCTTTCGGAACGGCCGTCCGCAAAAAAAGAAGTGCGCTCATAAGCTTCAAAGCGCGGCTGGTCTTTCATGTCATTGGTACAGCCGGTAACAAGACAAAGAGCGCCGGCCGCAAGCCACAAACTTAAAATCCGGCCGCCTTTTACACTTGCCATATCAGTGCTCCACCGCCGAAACGCTTAAAGGCTTGAAGCCCTCAAGAAATTTTCTGGTTTTCTCCAGGTCGAAACCGGGGTCATTGGCCTGGATGCAGAGAAAGAACCTGTCTTTCGAAGCGTGTTCAAACTGGGGCACATTAAAAACAGGGTGATACGGCTGAGGCAGACCGTTTAATGCCAGCATGCCGAAGACCGCGGCAAACGCGGCCAGCAAAATCGTGCACTCAAAGGTGACCGGAATAAACGAAGGCCAGCTGTGCAGAGGCCTGCCGCCGATATTCAAAGGATAATCAATGACCGAAATCCAATACTGAAGAAAATATCCGCCCAGACATCCCAGAACACCGCCGACCAAAACAATAAGCGCCATTTTATTGTTGTGAAACCCGACAGCTTCAGCCAGTTCTTCCACGGGAAACGGCGAGTAAGCGTCCATTTTCCGGTAGCCCTGCGCATAGGCCTGGCGTGAAGCCGCCAGAAGGTCTTCGCAGCGCTCAAACTCGGCCATCAGTCCATAGAAGGGGGTTTTTTCCGTCCGCTTGATCATTTGTGCTTGCGCTCCTCTTTTGGAAGAATGGTGCGCATTTCAAAAATGGAAATCACGGGCAGGAAACGGATAAAAAGGAACATCAGCATCAGGAAAAATCCGATGGTGCCCAGGAACATGGCCCAGTCCCATTCCGTTCCCCAGTACATGCCCCATGAGGAAGGCAGGAAATCGCGGTGCAGGCTGGTCACGATAATGACGAAACGTTCCAGCCACATGCCTATGTTCACAATTATCGAAATAACAAAAAGAACCGTGTTATTGTTGCGCACGCGGTTAAACCAAAGCGCCTGCGGCACCAGCACGTTGCACAGAATCAGGCACCAGTAAAAAGGGGCGTACGGACCGAACATGCGGTTCTTCATCATGAAAATTTCATAGATGTTGCCGCCGTACCAGGCCATAAAAATTTCCATGAAATATCCGTAAGAGACAATCATGGAAGTGGCCAGCATGATCTTGGCCATATTATCCAGATGATGGCGCGTGATCAGACCTTCGAGACCGTAAATGGCGCGAAGAGGAATGGCCAGCGTCATGACCATGGCAAAGCCTGAATAAATAGCGCCGGCTACAAAGTACGGCGGGAAAATCGTGGCGTGCCAGCCAGGAATCACGGACATGGCAAAGTCAAAACTCACGACGGTATGCACGGAAACAACCAGCGGCGTGGCCAGGCCCGCCAAAAGCAGGGACGCGGTTTCATAACGGTGCCAATGGACCGCGGAATTTCTCCAGCCCAGAGAAAGCATGCCGTAGGCAATCTGGGCAAAACGGTTTTTGGCGCGGTCACGCAGTGTGGCCAGGTCCGGAATCAGACCGACATACCAGAAGAGCAGTGAAACCGTGGCGTAAGTGGAAACCGCGAAAACGTCCCATACCAGCGGGCTGCGGAACTGCGGCCAAAGGCCCGTGGTGGCCGGATAAGGAAAAAGATAATGCGCGCGCCACGGACGCCCCATGTGCAGAAGAGGGAAAAGTCCGGCGCAGGCCACGGCAAAAAGCGTCATGGCTTCGGCGAAACGGTTGATCGAAGTACGCCATTTTTGCCTGAGAAGAAGAAGGATGGCGGAAATCAGGGTTCCGGCATGGCCGATACCGACCCACCAGACGAAATTCAGAATATCAAAACCCCAGCCCACCGGGATGTTGACACCCCAGATACCGATACCGCGGACAAAAAGATTCAGAATCGTGCCCATCATGCCTGAGACCAGGCCAAGGGCAATGGTGATCCCGATAAACCAGCTGCGGGGAATATTGCCGCTCAGAACAATGGCGCTGATTTTTTCAGTAATCGAGCCGTACGTATGACCCGGCTCAATGACCGGATGCGGTTTTCTATGATGTTCGCTAGACATGTTCAAGAGCCTCAACTTCAGGGTTGATATTCCGGACACGCGCCAGGTAACTTGTCCGCGGCTTGGTGTTCAGCTCTGTCAGGATCCCGTAATTCAGCGGAGACGCTTTCATTTTCGAAACCGCGCTTTGAGGGTCCTTGATGTTTCCAAAAGTAATACATTCCGAAGCGCAGACAGACTGACAGGCCGTGACCACTTCCCCGTCCCTGATCTTGCGGTCTTCTTTTTTCGCGTCGATACGGGCGTGGTTGATCCGCTGAACGCAGTAAGTGCATTTTTCCATGACGCCGCGCGAACGCACCGTGACATCGGGGTTGCGGAGAAATTTCATGATCTCGGTGCTCTGGTCGGAATATTCCAGGAAATTGAAACGACGGACTTTATAAGGACAGTTATTGGAGCAGTAGCGCGTTCCAACGCAGCGGTTATAGGTCATTTCATTCAGGCCTTCCAGGCTGTGGCTGGTGGCTTCAACCGGACAAACCGGCTCGCACGGCGCGTTTTCGCAGTGCATGCAGGTCACAGGCTGATGCACGCTCTCCGGATTTTCCGGAGAACCGCTGTAATAATGGTCAATGCGCAGCCAGTGCATTTCGCGGCCGCGCGTGACTTCGTGTTTACCGACCACGGGAATATTGTTTTCCGCCTGGCAGGCCGCGACGCAGGCATTGCAGCCTGTGCAGGCGTTCAGGTCAATGGCCATGCCCCAGGCATAATCAGGCGAGCCCGGCATGGGCGGATAAAGCGTGGGCAATTCATCCGCGTTATGGCCAAGTTCCGCGGCCCAGTGAGGATTCTTTAAATGGTCCTGAAGCGAGTTGCTACGCACCAGGTTGCGGCCTTCCATGCTCTGGTGGTCCTGCGTGCAGGCCAGCTTGTACTTTTTTCCGGTCTTTTCAAGCTGGACTCCGGAAACAGACCAGAAATTTTCCGCAGTGCGCAGCGGGTAGGCATTAAACCCTGTGCCCGCGCCGACTTTTCCGGAACGGACGCGGCCATAACCGAAATAAACAGACAAGGCGTTTTCAGGATGTCCCGGAACAATCCAGACCGGCGCTTCCATTTGACGGCCCTGAACGGTCAGGCGGACCTTGTCGGTATTCTGGAGCCGAAGATTTTCCGCGGTGCGCGGGCTGATCCAGACCGCGTTGTCCCAGGTCAGCTTGGTCAAAGGCTTGGGAAGTTCCTGCAGCCAGGCATTGTTGGCAAAACGGCCGTCCCAAACGCCCGGGTCGGGACGGAACATGATTTCAAGGCCCTGCCCGGAATTTTTCGGAGCGCTGAAGCCTTCTTTCTTTTTAAAAGAAACTTCTCTGGGTTTGAAGGCAGTACCTTCCACCACGCCGTCATGGAGCGAGCGGCGCCAGAATTTTTCAAAATCCTCGCCGGGCCTGCTTTTTTCAAGACCCTGCCAGGCTTTTTTCCAGTATTCGCGCACAATGTCGTACGCGCTTTTGCCGGATTCTCCCAGAACAATAGAAAGCATTTCGTGCGCGGTCTTGCCGCCGTACAAAGGCTCGATCAGCGGCTGAATAACAGAAACCGCTCCGTTAAAAGTGCGGGCATCAGACCAGGACTCCAGATAATGCGCGGCCGGGACATGCCAGTGAGAAAGGTCGGAAGTCTCGTCTTCGTACAGACCCCAGTAAACACGCAGTGAAGCCTTGTTTATAAGTTCACCGAACTTCATTTCAGACGGCGCGTCAAAAACCGGGTTGGCATCCAGAATCAGCAGCAGGTCCACTTTTCCGGCCTGAAGGTCGGAGGCAAGCTCCTTGAGAGATTCTTCATGGGTTTTGGGATGCGTGTCCGCGGACTCCACGTAATAAACGGTTTTACCGGTATTGCCCAGCACTTCATTCATGACATGCGCCAGCGCGTGAACTTCCGCGGGCTGATACTCACCCGCCACCACAAGCGAAGCGCCGGAATTCTTTTTAAGATCACGCGCAACAGCCTTGACCCATTCCATGTAAGGCGCAACCGAGGCCGCGTCAAAGTTCACGGGCACAATACCGAATTCACGGGCAAAAGCAAACGCAAGCGCCGTGACCTGGCTTGCCTTGAGCGACAGGCGGTGGTCGGCAAGCGTTCCGGTGTTGGTGGGCACGCTTTCCGCCGCATAAAGACGGTTCATGGTTTTGCTGCCGTCATAAACACGGCGCTTTCTGGAAAACTCACGCGTGTTTTTCAAAAATCCGGGGCCGGAACTGAGAAAATCGCTGTCCAGCGAAAGAATGACTTCCGCGTTTTCAAAACGGTAAACCGGCTGAACCGGCTCGCCAAAAACCATTTCCGAGCCGCGGCGCACGGCATCCGCGTTCACAGGCTCGTAACGATGCCATTTGGCTTCGGGGAAAAGAGCTTTGACCGCTTCCATCTGCGACAGAAAAACAGGGGAAGAAACGCTGCCGGAAAGAATATGAAAGCCCGCCCCTTTTTTGGATTTTTGCGCGTCAAGCGCGGCGCGGAATTCGACAAGAAAATTATCCAGCGAGCTGATACGGCTGCGCTTTTTCACGACCTGGGAACGGTCAGGATCATAAAGGCCGAGAATAGAGGCCTGCGCAAACGTGTCCGTGGCGCCAAGACTTTCAGGATGGCTTGGGTTGCCCTCGATTTTCGTGGGGCGGCCCATATGGCTTTCCACCAGAAGCCCGCGGGCCGTGCCATTGAACGGCATGGCGGTCGCGAAATACAGCGGCTTTCCGGGAATCATGTTTTCAGGGGATTTGACGTAAGGAACGATTTTTTCAAGGGGCTGACGCGTGCAGCCGGAAAGGCCGGCCAGAGCAAGCGACGCTCCCATAAGCTTCAAGAACTCACGGCGGTTCAAGTCATCGGGAAGCGGCCGGGCAATGTCTGGGAACTCTTCCTTCAGATGCTGCTGAAACTCTTCCGCGCCAATGACTTCCGAAAGGCTGCGCCAGTAATCGCGGCCCCACACAGAGGCAATGCGTTCCTTGATCCAGCTTAAATCTATCGCGGGCTTTTGCTCTTCGCTCATCGATGGCAAACCGAACAATCGGTCCTTTTCTGAATGTTGTATTCCTTAACAAGCTGAGGCCCCAGCTTTTCCTGCTCTGAAGCCGGGATCTGCCAGCTCATATTAAAAACCTGGTCACGGGGGCGCACGAACTTTTCCGGATTGCGGTGACATTCCAGGCACCATTTCATATGAAGGGTCTTTTCCTTGGAAACAAGGGGCATCTGGTCCACGCGGCCATGGCAGGTCGCGCAGCCTACCCCCTTTTTAATATGGATGCTGTGGTCAAAATAAACATAATCCGGCAAGTCATGCACGCGCGTCCATTCCAGGGATTTGTCCGCGCGGAAGCTTTCACGCACAGGTTCAAGCATGGGGCTGTCCGACCACATGGAGGAGTGACAGTTCATACAGGTTTTGGTCGGGGGGATTCCTGCAAAGCCGGAAGTTTCAACTGTGGTGTGACAGTAACGGCAGTCAATGCCAAGCCCGGCAACGTGGTGCTTGTGGCTGAAGGGTACGGGCTGTTCGCGGACAATATGCACCTGGGTGAAATACGAAGATTCATTGATAGCCATCAATGTCTTTCCAAGGGCGGCAATAATGAAAACAGCTCCAAAAATACTGACCCGCGCAAACGTATTTGCACTGGGATGAAAAATTTGTGCCATATCACTTCGAAAAGTTTTGGCCGGAAACAGGCCGATTGTTAGAAAGGTTCATTGTACCAAAAAAGCCCTGAAAATAAATACCTGTTCCTAAAAATTAAAAAAGATTGATCCCCTGGGGCTTAAAAGCGCGGCTTCTCTCATCCCATAAAAACGCCAGGACGCCCGCGGACTTGCCGGACTGGACCGAAACCACCAGGTAATAGACCCCGGGGTAAAGCGCTTCTCCCTCAGGGGCCGCCTTACGGGCGTCTTCCTCAGAAAAAGCGGCC
>CAZIQJ010000004.1:0-31441 GCA_964541285.1 uncultured bacterium
CCTCAAACTGGTTCATGTCCTGGCCGCGCGCTTCGTCCCAGAAAAGGCGCTTGCGGTAAACAATAGCGGCGGCAAAACCCCTGCCCGCGTAATACCGCGCGAAATGGTCCACCACCATATTGCCGCCAAGAATAGGTGAAATCAGGATCGCGGGCTTTTTCTCACCCGGTTTTATTTTTTTCGGCAGGTAATAATCAATGCGGATAGTGTAACGAAGCGCCTGGTCTCTGGAAGTTTTCTGGTCGGTCTTAAACAGCTCTTCATTTTTCCGGATAAATTCCGCCTTGTCCGGGACTTCAAGTTCAGGCGGCAGGGACAAAGGAAACTCAACGGTCCTTAAAATATAACTGCGGGTCTGTTCCTCATGAACAATTTTAGCGGTCAGCTCAATTTTTGGATAATCGTAGTAACTCTGGTAAGACGGAACAAGGGCAGGCTTTTCAATATGACGGACGGGCTGCCAGACTGAGCAGCCGGAAAAACATATAAGCAGGCCTGCGCACACGGCCTTCAGGCCGGGCCGCGGCTGAACCAGAAGCTTTTTTCTAGGGTTTGCTGGCCTCAACATAAACAGGACTTCCTGCTATCCAAAGTCTACCATTCCGGTAAACTTCCGTCCTGTACCAGCCTGTATCGCTGCCGGTATAGCTCAATTCAGAGCCTTCCTGCTCAGCCACGACTTTGCCCTTATGAAGAATTTTAATCACGGCCGCTTCCGGGACGCGGGTGGTAAAAACCACTTCGTTTCCCGCGGGAATGGTGTCTCCCATCCCGTAATCCCGGCCCGCGGACCGGGCGGCGAAAGTAAATTTTCCCGCGTCCCCGAAAGCCTCAAAAGCGATAAAGGTCCTGCCCTTACCCACGGCTTCCGTGACTTTTTCCTGCGTCAGCTCATCGGCAAGCACGAAAGTGCTGACTGACTGCATGGACATCAGCAGGTTTTCAGGCGTCCACCCGCCAAATTTAACATGGACATGCGCGTCCGCTCCGCCAAGGACCCCGACATGACGCTCAGCAAGAAGCTGTTCCAGAAGCTGCATCCGGCCTTCCGGCTTGTAACCCACGGCCTTCAGAAATTTTGACGGCGGCAGGAATAAAAACTGGAAGATAAGCTTTCGGCTGTCTACTTCATACAAGTTATAATAGAAATTATAAATCTCCAGCGCTTCGATGCGGTTGTCAGACCAGTCCAGCCAGCGGCTTTTCTTTCCAAGCGGGTGCGGAATCGCGGCGTAGCCTCCCTTGGAATGGATCCAGTCCATGAGATTTCCGCCGTCACGGTCCGGAGGCAAATCATCATAGACGCCAAGCGACATCAAATGCCCTTCCGTGGTTGAAACCTCATTGCCAAAAACCAGGAGCGGAGAACGGAGCATGGTGCCGGCCTTGTATTCCTCAAAAGCTTTCAGGTTGTTGTGGTCGGTCACAAATACAAAATCCAGATTAGCTTTTTCAGCCGCAGTGCGGATTTCCTCAAGCGAGGCCTTGGAGTCATGCGAGTGATAGGAATGAACGTGGAAAATACCGCGAAAAACTCCGGTGGGCGGTTTCTCCACTTTAAAAGCGGACTCCTGGACGATAAACGCACATCCCGGGAAAAAAAGGAGCAAAAAAAGAAAAAATCTGAAGGATTTCATACGATCACCCGAAGTAAACCATCTTTTTGATCAGAGACATCATTTCCGGCATACCGCTCTGTCCCGCGCCTTTTTCCACGACCGCTGGGCGTCCGATCTGGTAAAGGTCCGAGATTTCATCTCCGGAAATGGCGTCAAAGAAAATAATAACGGGAACAGCCATTTTTTTCTGGCGGATATCACGGTAAATATCGCGGCCGTCCCTCGCAGGCATTTTAACATCCAGGATGGCCGCGTCGTATTTTTTGTTTTCCAGCCACTTGATGGCTTCAAATCCGTCCGCTGTATAATCGACCTCAAATGCAGGCGCCACGCGATGTTCCAGAAAGTCGCGGAACATCTGGCCAATTTCAGGTTCATCGTCCACGATCAAAAGTCTGAGCCTGGGCGGCATTTCCAGCCGCTGGACAAGCTGCTTCTGAAACTGGCTCAAAGCCATGCCGCCGGAAAAAACCTCGTCCCATTGAAGGGGGTCCGGGCCGCTCTCCTTCAGCCCGAACACACGGAAAGAACTTTCCGTGTCCCTTTTAAATTTGAGTTTCTGGATTAGGGTCGCGTTTAAAAAAGAAGGGTTGATGAAAGCAAGGTTCGTTCCCGGGCGGTCCAGCGCGGCACATGCCTGTGAAGCCTGGTCGCAGACATGCACTTTCGCGGCCGTGTCCTCAAAATACTCGGACAAGAAAGTAGCCCACGAGCCTTTTACAGAGTCGAGAAGAAGAATGTTTTTTTGCGCCATAGAAGTTCCAAGTGTAGTCCCTGGTCCCGCCAAGGTCAAGTATAGGAGGAAAAACTTTGCGTAAAGTTTACGCGGCGCTCTCGAAGGTGCGGCGTTTGATCTCCGCAAAAGCCCAGTCCGCGAAACGGCCCTGAGCGGACAAGGGAATAGACGTGGGCGAAAGGGCGTTGGAACGAAGCCGGATAGTCAAAAGATCGTCCGGAATCTGTTTTCTCAAAAGCTCCGGTGTGCCGTGGCCAAGGAAATAAGAAAGCGCGAACCGGGCTTCGTGACTTTCAGGAAGCGTGGTCACAAAACCTTCATGAAGAACCGTATCCTTGTAAGCATCCAGTACGCCTTCCGCGGAGTTTTTACCAAGCACCAGCACCGGCACCTGGTCACGGCTTCCAAAGATGGAGCGGAGTTCCTGCTCTGATGGCATGTCACCTTTGGCGCTGAAGCGGCGGGCGCGGATATTTCCGATCCTGAGTTTTGAATAACGGTTCCAGAGACCGGAGTCTCCTCCCAGCTGGTCCACCACGATAATGCGGCTGCCGCGCGGAAGCTGCATGGCCGCGAGATCCTGCTCCGTCATACCCGTATCCCCCACCAGCACCACAGTGCGCGGGGCAATCGGGGCTTCGGCGGAAACTCTGCTCTCATTGTCCGCAGATGTTCCGGCATTGCTGAACCTTGAACGGACTTCATTGCTTTGAGCCGGAGAAACAAAACCGGGATTGAATCCTGCGGGCGCGAGACCAAAGGTGATCTGCGCGTAAGGAATAAATCCGGGAATCAAAAGCTCTGTCACGCCAACCCAGCGCTGGGTCACAGCCTGGGAAACAGCCAGCACGCTGGGCAGGTCGCGGCCTTCAGTCTTGAGGCGCGCGGCAATCGCGTTTTCAGCGGCCTTGAAAGCGCTGGTGCTGGTATAAAGCCTGGCAAGCAGCGCGCTGTCAGACAGCTGCGGGGTTTCACGCTGCTCCGAACGTTTGTAAATAGAAGCGATTTCTTCATTCACACCGATTTTAAGCTCCACGACTTCATCCGTGTCTTCCGCAAGTTTTTTATCAAGGTCAAAATCCTGCCCGAGCAGTTCGCTGAAGAGAAGAAGCAGGAACTGTTTGCGGCGGACCTCAAGGTCCGTGGAAACCGCGCCCTTGACGCCTTTGGAAAATCCGGGCTGACCGATCATGCTCATGCCGGAAGACGTCATCCGGTTGATGCGGAAGGCAAGGCCGTCCTTGCCCGCTTCAACTGAAGCCTTGTCGCGGCGGTAAACCACATCCAGACTGACTCGTTTCAAAAGCTGCGCAAGCTCATCGGGGCCGGCAGGCTGGGCTTCGGTAATTTCACGCGCCACAACCGTTTCAGCCGCAAGTCTGGCCCTGGGCTGGGGCGTGGCTAAAAATTTCTGAAGTGAACGCGCCAGCTCAGTACCAACGCCGGTCTTGATAATAGCCGCATCTTCAGTTTCATAGGAACGAACCAGGGTGTACTGAATGCGGATAATGCCGCCCTTGGCACCAATACTTCCCTTCAGATCGCTGGGTTGAAGCGGAATCCTGGAGCTTGTGAATTCAATGGTCGCTTTAAGATCATGCGCCTTCCAGAACTGCGCTACATCATCAGGCCGGGTCGCATCCGCAAGTTCAGGAATGCGCGCGCGCATCAAATCAAACAGGGAAACAGGTCCCTGAAGGGTAATGGGTTCAAGGGTGATCACATTGCGCATTTCGGAACGTGAAGATTTACCCGCAGACGCGGCGATCACGGCCGCACCCACACCGGAGCCGTCGCGCGTCAGCACCAGTTTGATTTTCCTGGCGGTTTCAGGGCCGAACACCACGTTAAACACGCGGCGGATTTCTTCCTGATAACCAGGGTAAAACTCATAGACCGAACCGTCCACGGCCACCGTATGTTCACGTGAAAGGTTTTTGCCCTGCGGATCAACCTTGATCAACGAAGCGGCGATCACGGCCGCGGAAATCCGCGCGGAACGCGCCGCGACCCAGGAAGCGATCTGCTGGACCGTGCGCCTTTCTTCAAGCGTACTCTTCTCGATCCCCATTTTCTTGAGCACCGCGGCCACGCCGGTCAGTCCGGAAGAACGGTCTGCCGCGATTCTGCTCATCCAGGCAGTCTCAAGGCTTTCAACTTTCGAAATTTTAGCGGGAACCGCTGAGGTCCCTTCAAAAAGCTTGCCTCCGGGAATCAGCTCGATCAGAACCTGACGGAAAACCTCACCCAGGTATTTTCCGGAAACCATTTTCTCAAGAGTCTGCTTGCGGACTTCGCCGGGTTTGGCGCCGAAAGCCTGGTGAAGGCGTTTGTCAAAACGGGTTATTTTCAGTTTATTGAAATTACCCCACTCCATATTGACCGCCATCAGGCCGGCTTTCTGTTCGCCGCGCCATTTTCTGATGTCCGCGATTCTCATCCAGACCGCGGCATTGGTGCCGGTGCCCAGGATGACGCCCAGCGTGGTGTTTGAATCTTCAAAAGTCGCGGTCGCGAGCGTGCCCACCGTGTCATTGACAAGCGCGGAAATTTCCACGTTCTTGATGCCTCTGCGGGTAAAGGCATTGTTCAAAAGCTCCACCACATCCTGGCCGATCACGCCCGTGGCCTTGAATTCCTTGGACCAGCGGTCCAGCTTGCCGCTGGCCATGCCGGTCTGGTTCACGGCAAAAGAGAATGTGAAGCCCAGACGGATCTTGCGGTCCGCGGGAATTCTTTTGGCTTTCATGAACTGAGCCACGCTCTCGGCGATAAAATCAAACAGTGCGTCGCCGGTGGTCGTATAAATCTTTTTGTCTTTCATTCGGAAGCGCTGGATTACGGGCTTGCTGTATTCCCCGCCCTGAAGTTTCAGCGTCAGCACGCGGAAATTGGTTCCGCCCAGATCAAGGGCCATGAACTCGCCTTCTTCTTTTCCGGTCGGCGGCTGCACATAGGCAGGGATCATGGAAAGCGAGCTGGGCTGTCCAGCCAGGCCTTTGTCCATGTCCGCCATAAAAGCTTCGATGATGCGGTCTATTTCCGTGTAGTTAACGGTCAGAAGGTCCTGAACAGACTTGAGCGCATAGGGCATGGGGACAGGGAGCGGAAGAACTTTCAGAGTCAAACCACCCAGAGCTTCACTCCATTCCCATTCCGCGCGGAAAAGGAAACCGTTATGGGCCTTGCCGCGCGGCGCGTTCGCGCGGATCAGGTTATAAAACTGGCCCACCACAACATTGGTTTCTTTCTTTCCGATATTCAGCTTTTTACCAAAAACCGTGATGGACTTGACGTGGGCACGTTCAGCGCGCAAAGTTTCCTGGAGGTTCTGGATGTCATACCAGGGCTGAGTGCTGCTTTCAGTCACAATGGTATTCGCAGGAACTTTTCTGACTTCAGAACGCTTCACGCGAGCGAGAATGTCCAGATGCTTCGCGATCTCTTCCTTGGCCGCGATCAGAGAGCCTGCATTAGGCTCGCGGGCGATGGTGTCGAGATGCCTCTGCATCAGGTCCATGACGTCGCGGTTGCGCTCAAGACGCGCCCGGTCACGGACCGCGGTCAGAGAAGCTTCAACGCCCGCGCGTTCCATTTCAAAACGCTCATCAAGAGGCTGAGGCCGCATTTCAGAACGCACCATCAGCTGGGTTCCGGAATCATCCGGCACCGCGCCCAGCGCGTCCAGATAAAGCGAGTACGCGGGCAGAAAATTCTGGATCGTGGAATAATCGCGGTCTTTCTTGCCAATGCCAATGAGGAACTGGTAGCCGCGCAGCTCGTTCTGGTCAAACCAGCTGGGCAAGGTCTTGTGCTTGAGAACATAATCATCCGGATGGCCCGCGGTATAAGCCGCGATCCTGAGCAGGTCCTGATCCGGCATACGGTCCAGGTCCTCGGTGTAAACCTTGAAGCGGCGGACCTGCCAGCCTTTGGCCTCAATAATCGCGGCCAGGCTTTTCTTGCCCTGCGCCTGCACGCGCCTCAGGAGATCAGGACGGGAAACTTCAGCAATCACGGGATTTGTCACACCCGCGGTCAACTCATCAATTTTTTCCTGGCTGAATTCGAAATTCTGTTCCGTGTTCTTGGACGGCTGCTTTTCATCAAAAACTTTCTCAAAATCACCGTCCGTGAAACCTTCCAGTTTAAAGATCAGACGGATCAGGTCGGTTTCCTTGACATTCGCGTCCGTCCTGCCGCCTTCAAGTTTTTCGCGGTCAGAAGCTTCAAGCCTGTCCCCGTAATATGCCAGAATATTTTCAATCAGAGGAACCGTGCCGCGGCCTCTTCCGCCGGCCAGCACAACAGGCGTTCCCGCGTATTCGCTCTTCCACGCCTGCGCAAAACGGATGAAGGTCATGGCATCCGGGTTGCCAAGTACATGGAAAACATGCGGTTTTTCGACGCTGAAGTCATCGCCTTCAGAAAGGAACTGATAATAAGGCTTGAAGCCTTTCAGAAATTCACGGCGCGCAGCGTCAACGGAAGGAATATCTCTGCGCGCGGCAGGCACCAGAATGCCGTGTTCCGCGACTTTACGGACCATGAAATTTCCTTCACCATCGCGGACAGGCGAGGTCTGAAGGCCGTCCCAGAAATCACGGCTGACTGTAATCTGCAGGCGGTTGTTGACAATCTCGATGCCCTTGACCGTGTCCAGAAACGCGTATTCTTCTTCCGGAAAGCGGAACTCAAAAACCTCACCCATACCGGGCCGGATGCTCGGCGTTTTTTCCGTCAGGCGGTAGGACCACTTCCTGGTATTTCCAAGATTTTCCGCCGTAGAACTGTAAACCGAAAGATTCCAGCCTTCATTAGGGGTAAATTCTCCCGGAGCATTGGGCGAAAAACTGATTTCATAAAGCTCGGCTGTCCCCTCGGTTTTTCCGATCAGCAGGGTAAGAACAGGATGCGTACCCGTGCTGCGGCGCTTGAACTGGAGGCCGTCAGCCGCGAACGTCTTGCCTGAAAGCTGTTTTTCAAGGGCTTCAAGAGTTTCATTCGGGTCCTGACGCATTTCAGAACGGGTCACAATGAGCTGATGCGCGGACTGAAGCAAATCAGTTTCGCGCGAAGGACGTTTCTTTTTCAGTTCAGCATCGAGCAGAGCAACCGCTTCGTCGGTTTTCATGTCCATGAGCACGCCGATGGCCTTGCGGCGTTCCAGATCCTGCGGACTGGAAGACCCCAGCAGGTATGCGATAGCGGCCCTGCCGAGACGGTGCCCAAAGGCTTCGGGCGTATCCTCGGGCAGCTTGACTTCCCCGCTCTCGATCTGCTCGGGCGTAACGCCGGCGGGCAGCGGACGGACATTGTAAATACGGAGACCGGCATACGGTCCATCATCTGTGCCCGGCATCATGAACGCCAGGTGGCCGGGGCGGCCCATCTGGTATTTCACGGCTGCACGCGTAGCGGGCTTGTCTGAGAAAATTTCATCGCGCGAAGTGAACTTGACCCAGAGAGAACCCGTCTTGAAAGTCTTGGCTTCGGAATTGATCCTCTCATCCGGGGTCTGGCGATAAATGCGATCGACCTTGGCCACGATCACGGCGGACTCACCCACCGTTTTGAACTTCGCGTCGCTTTCGGCGTTCCAGACCTCAAGAACCACCCATTGATCTTTTCCTTCATAGGGCCGCAGCAGCATTTCCGCGGCGTCTTTTTCAAGATAATCACGCTCTTCGGAGCGCTTCAGCGCCTGGTCGCGGTTCATGCGCATTTCAGAACGCGCGGCCAGAGCCTTGATCGCGGAATCCAGCCCGCTGATGCCGATCTGGCCGGCCTGCGGAAGAGTCTTCAGATAAGCAGCGGTTTCCTGCATCAGCTGGGTCAGACGCGCCGGGGTCGGGGCTTCAAACTTCAGCGTGAAGCGGTCTTCAGTGCCGGAATAACGGAACAGCGCGAAACTTCCATCTTCGAAAATAACGCGCGCGCCGTCCTTGATGTCGGACACGCCCACGACTTTCACAACCTTGCGCGCGAACTGGCCCTTGCCAAGCTGGCTTTCAAAGCTCTGGACCGCGGCCTGCTTCTGGCCAAGGCTTGAAGGCGCTGTCACGCGCACTTCCGGCGACACGGCCTTGGCGCGCGTCAAAAAGTTCTTTCAGAGTGTACGTGCTCTTCACGGGCAGCCCCAGGAACGGAGCTTCATAGCGGCCCATGGTTTCCACGATCGTCAGCATTTCAAGCAGGG
Organism: uncultured bacterium; assembly: GCA_964541285.1. GTDB lineage: Bacteria > Omnitrophota > Omnitrophia > Omnitrophales > Aquincolibacteriaceae > CAYLPP01. Next base: position 8,555 of record CAZIQJ010000004.1, read on the forward strand.
TCCTGAGGCCGTCGTCCACAAACTGGTCAGCCTGCGACGGGTCCACGGTGTAAAAGAAATGGCCGGAAGCTTCCGCGGAAGTGTAGCGGGCCTTCAGCTTTACGATGTCCGGATTAACCTGAAGCTCAGGGTGCAGCGTCTGGATTTTATAAATCTTCGCGACCTGTTCTTTCAGGAAGCGCTTGTGATTCGGATAACCGGCCGGAATAAAAGTCACGTACAGGACGTTCTCAAGTTTCTCCTGCGTGATGATGCGCTGAATCAGCTCCTGGGCCGCGGAAGAAGCGCGCGGATCCAGCGCCAGACCTATCATGTTAAGAGCGCCAATACCGTAGGACGGCGTGTCGCGCAGAAGCCGCAGCGCGGGCAGGTTTTCCAGCACAAAGCGAAGATAGGTCGCGACCAGCATTTCATCCGGAGCGATCGTACGGCCGCTTTCGTCCACAAGGCCAAGGCGGTCGCTGTCGCCGTCAAATTGCGCGCCAATGACATCTTTTTTGCCGTCGTTTCTCTGAACCAGGTGCAGGCCTTCGAGATATTTCTGCGCGCGCTCATCCGACGGATCGGCCACGCGCTGGCTGCGAGGATTGGGCGTGGTGTTGACAGCCACGACTTTCAGACCAAGCTGCTGAAGCATTTCCACGCCCGCGGGTCCGCCCGTAGTTTCACCGGTCTCAAGAAGCACGGTGCGGGAATCAAAAGTATCCTTGCCCATCTGCTGGCGCTGACGCTGGACAAGGCCCGTGACATAAGCAGGAAGAAGTTCAAGCTTGTTCGAAGTTCCGGGCTGGGCCGCGGCCGGACGGACAGGCCCGGTCCTGTAAAGTTCACGCAGGTCGGAGCCAATGACATCGGACGGACGGCCGTTGGCGTCATAAGAACCATCCGCGGTGCGTTTGGCAATGACCTTGATGCCGTTCCATTCAATCGGATTGTGCGAAGCCGTGATCTGAACCACGATGGCATAACGGCCCTGGGCCGCGACCGTGCGGGGCAGGCCGCTGGGAATAACTTCTTCGGAGAAATCAACGTTAAGCCCCATCTTCGCGAAAGTTTCAACCAGGACCTGGCGGATCCGCGGCGTAGAGTAACGGTGGTCGCCTGTCACCAGAACGCGGGAACCGGGCGCGTAGCGCGAGGCCAGCGAGGCCGCGAGCTTTTCGATAAATTCACGCGTCAGCTGCGCTTCAAGCGCGCGAACGTCATAGGAACGGATATTTTCAGCCGGATCACGCGGCGCTGCAGTTTTGCGCGGGGCCGTGGCAGGAACCGTCGCTTCCTGCTTTCTGGCAGCGGCATCCTGTCTGGCCGGAACTCTTTTTGTCACGGCTTCACTTTCATCCGGAGCGGATGAAACAAGGCCGGACGCGGCGGAAGCCACGCGCGAACCCAGGCGGCCGACCGCGCGGAAAAATCCCGCGACTTTTCCGCTCAGGCGCTCATCCAGCCATTCTTTTTCAGCTTCAAGGTCTGCTTCGGCCTGTTCCAGGAAACCGCTGCGGCTCAAAATGACCTGCGGCTCGGCAGCTCCGGTCGCGGTGCGCGGCTGCATGATAATGCCGTCAGCGCCCATGGTGTAGTCGGCTCCCCTGTCGCCGTCGCGTTTGTTCCAGAAATAAGCCGAAATCTGATGGTCGATAAAAAGCACGCGCGGGCTGAGGTCTTCCATGCTCATGCCCTTGGTTTTCAGGTGACGCTTGATGCGCGGCGTGGGGTTATGGCCCGCGACAAAACCGCGCACAGGCCGGTAATAGGAAGCGGACAGATCGCCAAGGAAATCATCCAGATGATCCGTCATGACATCCGTAACTTTCTTTTCTTTCAGCTCCGCGCTCTTGTCGCCGTACCAGCTCTGGACAACGTCCAGCGCTTCATTCAGTTCAGCCAGGGACTTCGAAGGATCGCGAAGATCATTCTGCAGTTTGATGACAGCCTGAAGGCCGTAGTAACCCTTGTAGGAAACTTCCACCTTGTCGGTCTTGAGATTAAACGGAAGACCGCCATGCAGACGGATGTAGCCGTAATCATCCACATAAAACAGCCGGAGTTTTTTCTGCAGCATGCGCTTGTAAGCCTGGATGCGCGGGTCCTGCAGGTAATTATCATAATGCACCATGGGCAGCAGCTTGCGGCCCGTATTCGCGGCATTGAAAGCCGCGACGCGCGCGTTGTAGACAAAAAGTTTTTTCAGTTCCGGAAGCTCGGCTTCCTTGATCTGCCAGTCCGCAAGGTGCTCATTGTTCCATTTACGGACAAAAGCCTCAGCCTGCTTTTCCGCTTCCGCACCGTCAATCACGGGAAGTTCCCGGCCGTCCAGAAGGTAATTGTTGTAGACCTCGATTTCCTTGTTGCGGTCTTCGAGCATCTTTTTCATCCAGCCGTTGTGCACCAGCGTTTCCTGGGCCCAATATTCCTTGGACTCGTGTTTTCCGGCCAGGACTTTTGCCTGAGGAATGCGTGTGTGGACCTGGAGAAGGTTGAGCAAATGCCACAGGTCATGATTGCCCAGAAGGGTTAGACCATAGCCCTGCGCTTCGATTTCCTGATAGCGGTCCGCGACCTGGAGCGTGCTTTCAGCGCGGTCGCCGATGTCGCCGGCAAGCATGTATTCGTCCACATTGCCCACGCCGGGATAAACTCCCTGTTCTCCGTACGGACGTGTGCGGCCGAATTCCCCGATGGCCGGATCAAAACCCGCTTCAAAGGAACCTGATTTCCCAAACGTGCGGGCGAAGAGACTGTCAACCTGCCGGATGGACGCGTGCTGGTCAGACGAAGTGGCGTAGCGCGGCAGCTCATGGGCCAGTCCGGCCTTTGCGCGGCGGACCTGGGTCAGAAGGAAGTCCACGCGGGCGCGGCGCAGGCGCATGACAGCGTCCAGCGCGCGGGATTTCAGCGCGGAATCCTCAGAAACCGTCTGGCTTTCCAGAAACTCGCGCAGAGCGGGATGCATTTTCGCGTTTTCAAGACGGGTAATGGCTTCTTCACGGTGTCTGCTGTTAGTGTCCAGAAGAAGGGTCACCACCGCGTCCATCTGTTCCATGCGTTCGTGCCATTCAACCGGGCGTCCCTTGATCTCTTCCCAAAGCTCCAGATAAGTGGTGCGCGCGAAAGGATTGGAAGCGTGGCGGCGCGGCTTGACCTGGTAAAAATAACCCAGATGCGCGGCAAGACGGCGCGCGTCCCACGCGGCCCTGGCGTCCGTGCCCAGACCCAGAATGCGGCGGCTGCGGGTCTCCCACCAGCGGAGTTCGGAAACAAAATTATTTTTAAGCTGCCCTTCGATTGTAAGCGCGCCCGCAACAATCAGAAGCGTACGCTGCAGCTTGATCTCTTTGAGTTCTTTGGTGTCGGCCTGCGCGCGCTGCGCCTGCAGGCGGCCCAGAATGATTTTCGCGGCTTCCTGCCCGCGTCCGCGCTTTTCAAGGAAAGCGGCCACGCCAAGCATGTTGTCCGCGTCATCTTCATCCGCCAGGACTTTCAGCAGGTCCTGTTCCACTTCGCCGAAATAAACGCCGGAACCGGCATCGGCCAGAAGGTCAAGGCGCATGGCCAGGGCCATCTGCCTTTCCTTGTAACTGGAGCGCTTGGCCCAGTACTGGCGGCCAAGTTCGCGGATAACGGCGTCGCGGGCCGGGAACTGGCGCTGAAGCTGCCAGTAAAGCTGCTGGTAAGCGGCATGGAACACGGCCGCGTCCTGATATTTCATTTCCGGGGAATTTTCCCGGACTTCGGAACGCGCCAGGAATTTCAGCGCGCGGTCAAGCGCGTCGCTGAATTCGGGAGAAAGCCCGCGTTCACGCACATCCACTGAAAATGTCACGGGCACGGGTTTGGACGCGAACAGACTGCCGAAAAAGTTTCCGGCGTCACGCGCCTTCATGCCTTCATCGTAAACAAAAATTCCAACCTGGTCAGCCGTGACTTCCGCCATGACATGCTTGCGGATCCCGGTTCCGCGCACCGCGGAAAGATCGGCCAGCGTCCGGACCATGACTCCGCTCACAGTCTTGACCGCCAGCACGTCTTTCCACGAAGCGCTTTCGGCAGGCGTTCCGCCGAAAATAATCTGTGCGCGCGGCGCGGCTTCAAGAATCAATTCCGCGTCGCGGCGAAGCGTTTCAGCGGAAACAGGTTCCGCGGGTTCATAAACAAAGATCACGAGCCGGGAGTCCACGCCCTCAATCAGGCTGCGGATGCGGCTTTCGCGTTCATCCACGCGGGAGGAACGGATATGCACAACAGGAGTCAGGCCCGCTTTGATCAGCGCGGCTATTTTGGCGCGCGTGGCGGCTGCGTCCGCGCCAAAAGCGCTTTCGCCAAAGGCCGTGCCCACATGGACCTGGCGGATTTTCTGGTCTTCACGTCCGGTCTGCGCGTTGATCTGGCGCGCCAGAATAATTTCTTCGGATCCGTCTTTTGAAAGTTCAGGGATAGCGGAAAAATGCCCAAGTCTCGCCAGCTGCTCATGGCTGGACTGAATGTGCGTCAGGCCCGGGTCCTGCGCCGCGCCGGAAGGCAGGCGCACGTAATCGCCGCGCTCAATATCTTCGGGCCGCACCGTGCCGCGGTCATCCAGCGGAATTTCAGCCAGAAGCCGCGCGACTTCGCCCGCAACTTCAGCCTGAGCGCTCAGAGCATCACCGTCGCCAAGCAGCTTGTTTCCAAGATTCCGGATAGTATCCAGTTCTTCACTGCGCAGGCGGACATACTGCCTGCGGTTCAACTCGGCTTCAACATCCGCGGCAATACCGGTTTCACCCATGGCCTCCTGGTGCGCCACCAGGCCGGGGAAAACGCTGTCATTCGAGAACATGATGCGCTCGACCAGATAATCCTGCACGCCCTGCGGCAGGTCCAGCCAGCGCTGCTGGAACGGAAGCAGCGTGTTCTTTTCATTGTTGACGTAGAGACGGTAAAAACCGATCAGCGTGTCCGTCAGGTTGCCGTACTTCGCGGTCAGCGAAGCAGGCACGACTGCGTTGACGCGCTTCATGAATTCATCGCGGTCCAGGTTGTAAATCGGATAAATAATGGCGTATTTCTGTTCGAGTTTCAGACCGTAGAAAACTTTTTTGAATTCTTCCAGCGCCTTAAGATTGACCTTCTCAAAGCCGGGCAGCGGCGCGCCGCTCTCTTCAGTCGGAATAGCGCCGTGCTTCTTGTGCTTCATGACCCATTCCGCGTTCTCCACCATGAAAGCCATAAGCTGGGCGCGGACGCCGGCAACGCCTTCATTGGTATCAAGCGCCACCGCGAGTTTGTCCTGCGGCTGGGGATTCAGGGGATCGCCGATCAACTCACCCATGGCGCGGAACTGGAGTTTCTGGAACAGCGTGGCAATATTCCCCTTGCCAATATAGGAATCACGAAGCGATTTGAAGGCATCCAGTTTGGTTCCGGTGATGCCGTGCTGCGCGATTTCCGTGCGGACCGCCAGCAGGTCAGCCGGCGCTTCTTCGCCGCGCGCGGCATAATATTCGCGAACATAGCCGTTTACACGGGCCTGAAATTTCGGATCGCGGATGGCGTCGCCGATCTGGCGCGTGCGTTCAAGGTCCGGCTGGGCGGTTTCAACGCCGTGCGAAGTTCCGTTGTGAATGGCCAGCCACAGCGGCTTGATCCCCTGCCGGGCCAGCTCTTCAAGATAAACAAGCGCTTCGGCGACAGTCGTGACTTCCTGTTTGCCGGTCTCCGGGTCGATCTTGCCGACTTCTCCGACTTCAAACTCACCGGACTCATAACCGCCGGTGTAGCGCCAGGCAATGGCGCCGCTGTTCACGTTTTTAGCAAGCGCGGCGCGCGCGATAACGCGCTCGGCTTCATAAATTTTTCCGTTCAGTTCTTCAACCCGCGAAGCGGACGTGCCCGCATCCACGGCGGCGCGGCGGCGTTCCTTGAGCTGCTGCAGCGAAACGTCCTCACCCTGATCGCGCGTGGTCCACTCCGCTTCCGCGGCAAGCGCGGCCTGGGTGTCATACAAATGCGACGGGTCCATGGCAAAGGAACTGAAATTGGCTTCGCGCAGCTTGACCACGTAGTCGCGCGTACCGAGAAGATCCGCGTAGTCTCCGCGCTTGATGCCCACATGGTCCGCGTGAAGCATGACGGGAACCTGCGCGCCCTGGCGGCGGATTTCAGTATAAAGGTCATTGGCCAGCTGAACCGGATCGTACGCGTAGCCCGCTTCGGAACGAGCGATCTCGACAATAATGGGAACGCCCAGGTACTTCGCGGTGCGGACAATGGCGCGCAGAATAATGGGCGAGCGCGCGGTCGCGGCAATCGTAATGCCGTTCATGCCGTGGCGGCGGTAATAAGCGCGCACCGGAACACCGGAAACAAGACCGTAAGTCAGATAATACTGAATCAGTTTGGCAAGGTTCGAATCCAGCGCTTCGATCAAACGCAGCGCAACCTCACGCGTGGCGCGGTCATTGGTGTGGCGCAGGGTGAAAATCAAACGGTCGAAATTACCGTCCTTGCGCAGCCATTCCTTCAGCTTGCTCGGATCCTGGATCTTGACCAGGTTTGTCGTGACTTCACGGCGGGTGTTCAGATATTCCATTCCCGCGGCATGGGTGTCTTTCATGGCGCCCCAGATAACGCGGGTGGCGTAAAGCACGGCTCCGGCAATGGCCGTGTCCTTGACCAGCGTGTCGCTTCCGCTCCAGAAAGCTTTCACAAAATCCTGGACGCGTTCACGCACCGAACGCTCGTCACCGCTGGCGGCGGCGTTGTAAAGGTTCTCAAGCAGCTCGACGGTATCCGTGGTGCAGTTTGTGCAGGCTTCCTTCAGCTGGACAAGCGCTCCGGCTTCCCCTTCCTGCCTGCGGCCCCACATATATTTGGTGATCAGGTAAATGGCGGAAGCGGCCGCGGTATAGTCCATGGTGGTTTTGGGACGCAGGCGCTCAACCAGCGCGGTCATGGCCGTCATGGCAGACTCACGCGGGCTTCCAACAATGTCTCCGAGCTTTCCGGCGGTGTAACGCACAGCCTTGGCGGAAACCTTGGCGGTTTTCCAGACAAGAGGCGCTGTGAAATCCACCATTTTCAGGAACAGAATGACGCGCGTCAGCGCAGCGTCCATACGTTCTACGGCAGTGAGTTCAAGCGGCTGAGAGCGGCGCACCGAATCATTCACGGCCTGGACCGCAGCGGTCAGCCGGGTGCCGAGTTTGGGGTCAAAACCAAGCGCGGTAACCTGGATCCGGTCCAGAGGGGCTGCCAGAAGTCCGGCCAGAGAGTCAATGCGGTTGGGAATAAAATTCAGCATCGTGTCCTGAAGGCTGAAAGCGTAATCACGGATCATTTCGCCAACCGTAATAGTCGAAGCCTCGCCCAGGTAACGGCTGGCGACCGCGTTCAGGATCGGAAGCGCGATACGGATGGTTTCAATCATGTAGCGGTAGCTCTGAAGCAGGTCATGGATACGGGCCACGCGTTCCGCGGTCAATTCATCGCCGCTGCGCACCTGCTCGTAAAGATCATTCAGTTCATCGCGCGTGGCATCCAGCTTTTCCTGGAGTTCATGGAAACGGGCAACTTTGGCCAGAGGTTCCTGAAGCAGGTCACCGCTGACGGTCTCGGCGTCCAGGCCTTTGAGCTCCTGAACAATCGAACGGGCCTGGAAACGCAGGCGGACAGATTCGGTCACTTGCGGAAGGCGGCGCGCCAGTTTCGCGGCCTGCTCAAAAGCCGAAAGCGCGGCCTGAACGCGCGAAACTTTTGCCTGCTGCATGGCGGCAAGGTAATCGAAAGCTCCCTCTTCGGTCAGCGAAGGACGGCCGCGGTTAACGCGAAGGTCAAATGAAACAGATTCAAGGCTGGGCAATGCTTCCGGTTCCGCGGGAGCGGGATGACGCGGTAAGGAAATTCTGGCCCAGTTGCTGACAGTCAGGCCATCCGGATGACCGGGCATGCCGAGGATCATGACATGCGACGCATCCACAGTGCGGATCGTCAGTTCATGCGCAGCGCCGCCCGGAATCACAACCCGCATGTTCGTCTCGAAACTAAAGGGCAGATTTTCGCCTTCGGGGTTTGTGACCGTAATGACCCCGGTGCTGATGTTGTAGCGGACCGTATAAGTACGCGGGGCCTGCCCAGTGCCCGCCCGGAGCTGAACTGTAACTTCCTGTTTGCCTTCAAAAGTATCGCCGGCAACGTTGGGACGGCCGTACTGGTCATTGTAGCGGACGATAAACCGGTCGTTCTGGCTGAGATCAAATTCAATGGCGTGGCCGGCAAGCTCATGGTCCGGCGGCAGCGCAAGACGCTGGGAAGTGATCTGACCCTGGACAGCGGGACGGGTCAGGACCGGTCCGGAAACAAAATTTTTGGCGGCTTCCTTCAAAATACCCAGGTGCGAATCCGGCGCAGGCTCGCCAAAAACATGGTCAATCATGGAAAGCAGGACGCGGTTTGAACGGCTGGCCACAGCTTCACCGACGCCGCCCAGCATTTTCTCAAGCGCGCCCACGCGGCTCTCCCCCGCCACCGCGACAAAGAAATCGCGGATGCTCAGGCCGAAAGCGGCCTGGAAAAGCTCAGCCCCGAACGCGGCCACGCCGATACGGCGCTGATAGGTTTCAAGTTTTTCAACAAGCTGGTCAATGCGGGTCTGGTCGCGGCCCGCTTCAATCTCTTCCTGCGGGGTCAGGACGCGGCCCTGGAATTCTTCCACCGTCGCGAAACCGCTGACTTCATCGGCGATGGTCGTGGTCGTTGAAAGGACTCCGTGATTGTCGCGGTACGGCTTGAGGCTGCGGCGCAGGATGCGGCGCAGTTCTTCAAGGTCGCGGTCGCGCAGAATGACATGCTGGTAACGGTTGATCTCACGGTTCGAAGCTTCCGCCACATTCAGCGGTTCTTTGGCTTCGTCCTGGCGGTGCGGACCGAAGACCTGCAGGTGCGGAACAATGCCCTCAAACGCTTTTTCACCGCGTTCCTGAATATTGGCCACGATATCGCGGCGGACAGCGCGGGGAAGCACGCGCGCCCAGCGGCTCTGGAACGGAAGCAGCGTGTTTTTCTCATTGTCGCGGTAAATGACATAGAGCGCCTGCACCACGCGGGGATTGAATTTCCTGCGGGTGACTTCTTCCAGACGTTTCTGGAAAGTCTGCGCGGACGGATGAATGTCAGGCTGGAGCATGAACACGGGGTAAAGAACGTAAAACGCTTTCGCGGGTTCTTCCTTGATCAGTTTGTAGAAAGCTTCCTTGATCGCGGCCAGTTCTTTTTCATTCTGAGCGGCCTGCGGGTCCTTGTTCCTGTCAAAAAGTTCAAAGCCGGGTTTGGGGTTGCCGCCTTCTTCGGTCGGGACCTTGCCGTGTTTCTTGTCCTTGATGACCCACTGGAACATCTCAAGCATAAAGCCGCGCAGGCGCGCCCGGGTTTTATCAAGACCCTTTTCGCCGGGCATCAAAGTTTCAAGCAGGACATGTGACGCAGAATCGCCCGGATCGCCGATGATCTCCGCCAGACGGCCGTACTGGATTTTCTGAAAACGCGTGGCCACATTGCCTTTGCCGATGCCGCTTTCGATCAAGGTGTCAAAAAGCTCAAGCGGAGTTCCGGTGATGCCATGCTGCGCGATCTCGGTTTTTCTTTCCAGAATTCCAGGCGGCACCTGCTTGCGCTGTTCCTTGTAGTAAGCAAGGATGAGTTCGTTCAACTCCTGCTGGAAACCGGGCGCCTGAATAGCGTCGGCGATTTCACGCGTGCGCGCGAGATCAAGGCCGGTGAATTCCACGCCGTGAGAAGTTCCGTTATGAATGGCCAGGAAGTCGATCTTGATGCCGTTTTTCGCCAGCATGCGCAGGAAAGTCCGCGCTTCGGCAACGGTCGTGATTTCCTGCTCCGGAATGTCCGGGTCCGCGGGATGTTTCTTGGGCTTCATGACCGCGCGCAGCTGGCCGTCGATAATGGCGGTTTTGGGACGGCCGATTTCACCGACCTCGGCTTCAAGCGCGGGGTTGCGGTCTTCCACATAGCGCCAGGCGCGCGTGATGCGGTCCACGTTTTTCTCAAGAGCGGCTTCCGCGACCTTTTCTTCGATCTCTTCGATTCTTCCGCGCAGATAAGCCAGTCTCTCGGCTTCCCCGCTTTCAAGTTTTCTTTCAGCGGCCGCGCTTTCAAGGCCCGAAAGCTCAAGTTTCAGTTCGCTGAAACCAAATTCCTGTTCCACGGCCAGCGCGGCTTCAACATCATAAAGGTGCGAAGCGTCCATGGCGTAGGAGGTGTAACCCGCGGAACGCAGGCGTTTCAGGTACTGGATGGTGCCAAGCATGTCTTTTTCATCCCCGACCTTGATGCCCACGTGGTCGGCGTGCAGGATGATCGGACCTTCAAAACCCTGGCGGCGGATTTCTGTGTAAAGATCTTCGGCAAGCTGGACCGGGTCATACGCGTAGCTGGCTTCGGAGCGCGCGATCTCGACAATGATGGGAACGCCGAGTTTTTTCGCGGCCGCGACAATGGCTTCCAGAATGATGGGCGAACGCGCGGTGGCGGCCATGATAATGCCCTGATAGCCGTGGCGGCGGTAAAACTCGCGCGCGGGCGTGGCGGAAATCGGAGAAAAGCGCAGGTAGTACTGGACCAGTTTCGCGGCTTCAGGGTCCACGGATTCGATCAGATGATAAAGGCGTTCACGCACGCGCGGGTCTGTGTTGTTGACCAGGTCGTGCAGGATTTCGTCCATGTTGTTGCGCACAAAATCACGCGCTCTTTCACGGCTGGCGGAACGTTCCACGTTCGTGTTTCCGGAGAAACTGTGAGTGGAAGTGAAAACAGGTTCGTCACGGCGCGGAGGCGCACGGTTGCCCGCGGTTTCACGAGGGCTGAAAGCGCGGCGGATGAAACGCGAGGTCATGATCAAACCGCTGACCAGGAAAACCATTTCCGCGGCTTCAAGCCTGTCCGAAGGAATCAGCTGGCGCAGGAAATTGCGGACCTGCAGTTCGGCTTCAGCGGAATCTCCGCGGCTGAGGGCGGTTCTCCATCCCTCAATGGCGGCAAGGATCTGCTCCTTGTGCTCCGAAAACTGCGTTCCCACGGTTTCAAGATTCAGCTCTCCGCGGTAAGCCTTGTAAAGAAGGTAAAGTCCGCTCAGGCCGAAGGCTTTGACGTCCGCGTAGTCCGTCATCCAGGAACCCAGCCGGGTGGAATTGAAAATTTCAAAATAATGGGCGATCGAAGCGCGGGCTTCAGATTCACGTTCAGAAGCCGTGGCTGAACGCATTTCAGAACGCCGGAGCGCGCCGGTAAGCTGTTCCCCGGCCCCGGACTTGACTGGCGTGAACAGCGCGCGGCCCATCCAGGCGCCGGCTGTCATGGACACCGCACGCGCGCGGTCAGCGGCCTTCATATAGAAGGCCAGGCGGATGCCGTTAAGGACCGCCAGGTCGGAAGGCGTCAGCTCTTCATCAAGCGAGTACCACTGCGCCAGCTTGTCAGCCAGAACAGTCTTGATCTGCGACCCAAGCAGGAATTTCCAGGAAACAGTGTCCGCAAAACCCTGAAGACCTTCCAGGTTTTCACGGATCTTTCCGGAAATTCTTTCCACAAGTCCGGGCGCAGCGGCCTGGTTATCAATGGCCGCGGTGCCGAAAAGCACCTGCTCAATGGCCTGGTCCACGCCGCTGATTTTGCCGTACACGGCTTCAGGCAGATAGGTTTTTCCAAGTCCGCGGAAAAGCCGCGAACCCATGCGGTAAGTTTCAATGTAAAGCTGCAGGCGCAGGATCTTTTCAACCAGCTGGTCCATGGAATCTTCAGCGGGCCGGGCCTGAAGCTCGGCGATCTCACGGTTGGTTTCATCAATCGCGTCTTTCAGCCCGGTGAAAGCGCCGAGGTAAAGCTCCTGCTCTTCCAGAGACAGCACGCCAAGGCGCGCGCCCACGCGGCGGGCCGCGGAATATTTTTCGGAAATGCGGCGGTTCAGGTCCCAGAAGCTGCGGGCTTTTTTCTGCCAGCTGCTGTTGGTGAAGAAAGAGTCATGCATGTAGCTGTAAGCCTGCTGCCCGTGCTTCAGCGCGGTCAGCAGCGAAGCCGTGCGCGTCAGGTAGAGCTGGGCGCGGTTGAGCTTGCGCTCGCGGTTTGCTTCACGCGCAGCTTCTTCGCCGGCCGCGGGTTCGGCGGGAGCGGAAACAAAACCGCTCTGGACCGACGCAAGCACATCGTCAAAATTTTCAGAAGGTTCAAACTGTTCGGCCGCACTTTCAGCAAGACCTCCGACCCAGCCCTGGAACTGCGTCACCAGGCTGTCCGTGTCATAACCAAGATAATTCAGGCCCATGCGCGCAAGGTCCGCGTAGACCGAAGCTTCAAGCACGCGGTCCGCCAGACGGTCCACCATGCCACGCGCAGGTTCCAGATCTTCATCCGAAGCGCGCTCTTCCTGATATTCCTGTTCAGTCACGAAAGGCGAGAAATAAAGGCTGGTGTCCGGATTTTCCGAAGCGGGATTACCCGTAAATTTTTCGGGATGATTGATAAATTCTGAAAGCGATTCAAAAGGATTTTTGAAGCCTTTTGAAACCGGCTGCTGGTCGATCATCTGGAAAATCGGAACATCGCGTTCCCAGCTGAATTCAAGCTTGCGGGCTTCGTCGCGGAAATGAAAGCGTTTGGCCGCGCGCAGGGTGCGGAGCGGCGGATGTGCGTCATAATTATTGTTGGCGCTGAACGTGACCTTTCCGCTTTCGCTCCAGGAAGGATAGTAAGCGAAACCGTGCTTGTCCTCGACCCACTGATACTGGGACTTGGCCTTGCGCGAATTCCAGTTGGAAATCGCCAGGGTTTCATTGCCGTTATTGACCGTGATGTGGTCATAACCGGGCGGTACCAGGACGATTTCTCCGGCTTCGGCTTCAATCGTGATGAAGTCCACGACTTTCCCGGAAAGGTCCCGGCGCTGAAGCACAAAGATCGCGCGGCCCTTGAGCACGCTGTAAAGCTCGGCCGTGGCAAGCGCCGGATAAAACTGCGAAGCGCCGCTCATATAAGGATGATCATTATTGAAACGCGTGTGGCCGTGGCCCACGGTATGCAGGCGCGCGGGAATCAGCGTGATGTCGTAATCCAGGTCCGCCTGCTCCATGCGGGCGCGCTCTCTTTCATCACGGGCCAGCGCGCGATAAGCCTGATAAAGCAGCGTGGCTTCGGGCTGCGCCGCGGTGCGGTTGTAAACATCCGAATCCGGGTAATAGAAAGGAAGCGTGTCGCGCACGTGCCGCGCGTAATTGCCTTTGGTGGTGATGTTCACGCCCGGATCAAAATCAAGCGTGATCCCGAAATCATCGGCCATGCTGACGCCCATGCCCGCGAGTTCTTTCAAGGTCTTGCGCGCAGGGACCTGAAGCCGGGCTTCACGGACTTCCACGCCCGTGGTTTCAGCGCCAAGGTCCTCCGCGGTAAAAAAGGTTTCTGTTTTTTCAATGGCCGGAAGTTTGAAATCAGCCGGGCTGACTTCTTTCGAGGCCGTGGCGGCTGCGGCTTCTTTCACAGCTGAAGGACGCGCCGTCACCTTGTCGCCGCCCTGCTGGCGGAATTTTCTGCGGGCCAATGCCACGGCCACGGAAACATCGTGCACGCGGTTGGCATAGCCGAATTCATTTTCATACCAGAAGGAAACGCGGACGATATTGCCTTCGACCACGGTATTCCGGGCCAGGAAAATCGAGGATTCGCGGCGGTGAAGAATATGGCCTGAGCTGGGGATCCAGTCGCCTTCATACGCAAGCACTCCCTTGAGCTGGCCTTCGGCCGCGTCACGCATGATCTTGTTGATGACCGCGGGCGTGATCTTGACGCCGTCAGGAAGCTTGTCCAGACGCAGCGTGACATCCAGAACAGAACCGGTGTCATGAGCGGTACGGATGGCCTGGACTTCGGACTTGCCGGAGAACTGGCTTAAAATCCTTCCCAGTTCCTTGCCCGCGCCCGAAGACTGAATGACCATGTTGCGCGCGCTGTCCGCCCATTCATAGGCGCCGTCCTGCGAACGCGTGCGCGCATGGTCCGTCTTGCCCAGAACGCCGCGGATGATTCCGCCCGCGATCCGGTTGAGGCCTTCATTCAAGGCGTAAAGACCGGGCGTGGTGCCGTTGGTCGTGCAGGAGGAACAGGAAATGGCGTCGATGTCTTTCTGCGAAAGAATGACGCGCTGGTTAATGCCCCACAAAATGGTTCCGGTGTTGTCGGACGCGGGGTTGGTCATGATGACGGAGTAACCTTCATCCGTGTACGGCCTGGCCCCGGCCTTGGAGTAGCGTTTCTTGACGCCCGCGCCGTCAATGACTTCTTCCACGCGGCGGACGCGGTCGACCTTCAGGGCGCCCAGCTGTTTCTTGATAAACACATCTTTAAATTCTTTCGCATCACGGTAATTGAACACAGGCACCGCGATACCGCCGTTAAGGACCGGGCCTTTTTTCCAGCTGTTGGTGGCTTCGTCCCAGACTCTTTCATAAAACTTCACAAGATAGGCCTTGTCCTTGACGCTGGCGCTGTCCTTGATTTTTTCAGGCTCGACTACCCTTCCTGCGCGGTCCACAATTTCAACGAAGAAATCATATTCGCCCTGCACCAGGTCCTGCTGCATGCTGTCATACCATTCCTTCAGGTCACGGATACCGTGCAAAGCCACGATGCGGATGTTCGGGTCTTCAAGATCAAGCGCCAGCACCTGTTTGCCGATACGGCCCGCGGCTCCGTCAATCAAAGTGTTGATGGGGTCAACGGGCTGGCGCGTTTCCTGGTCCACAATTCTTTTGAAATGAACTTTGGGAGAAGACGGCGGAATAATGACATCTTCAGGGCTGGCCGCCGCGGTGGAAGCGACTTTTCTGCCCAGATAATTTGTATCACGCGCAAGACTTTCAGCAATGGTTTCGCCCAGCGCGTCGGCGTAAGCGCGTTCATTGGTCCAGGCCATGATTTCCACAAGGCCTTCCTTGACGCGGATGTTGGCCGCGTTCACCACCAGAATATTGCGCTCATCAGCATAGCGGGTTGAAGGCTGAGCCGTACCGCCGGCCACGCGGATCATGCCTTTCATGGAGCCGGCTTCCGCAGCTTTGAACGCGGCCACAACTTCATCCACGCTGACATTCGGATCGCCAAGGTCCACGACCAGGCTGACAAGCGTCGCGCCTGCGGGAATATCACCTTCAAAAAGATCGCCGCCCTGTTTCTTGGTGGCTTCGTTGGCCGGGTTTAATGTAATGCGTCCGGCCATAAGAGCGGCAATACCGCGGCCCGGAGCCGAATAGCGGGTCATGTCCACGAGTTCGCCGCCCACACCCTGCCGGGGACGGACCACCGTGGGGGAAGTCCAGTTCTTGACACCATTTCCGATTTCAGCGCCCGGATCCGAAAAAGCTTCGTTCAGGACCTGAAGCATCAGGCCGGAAGCATAAGTCACGGGTGAAGGCTGCACCACCACATCACTCTGAAGATCATCCACGCTTGAAAGGGTGCGCACATAAGTCACGGCCTGGCCCTTCAGCTCTTCCTTCACATCAATATCTTCTTCAGGGCTGACCACAAACACGCGCGTCACGGCCCCTTCATAGGAAGCAATGCGCTTGCGGCGCTCTTCCTCAGCCAGCGTTCTTTTGGCATCACGCACGCGGGCGTCAGTCACATAAAGGTAATCCTGCTTCAGGAAATCCACGACCACATCGGCCTTGTGAGTTTCAAGGTCTTCACGGGTCGCAAGGCGGTCGCGCACCAGCTTGATGGAGCGGCCGTTGATGATCAGCGCGTCTTTTTCCCTGCTCAGGCTGATCTGCGCCAGGTTGCGGGAACCGCTGACGTTGTAGCGCAGGAACTCCACGAAAGCGTCCGGGTCTTCCACGCCGTAAATCGCGACAGGCGCGAGCTGAGGCACGCGGCCGCGGTCCGCGTCCGCGGTCAGGGAGCGCAGAAAAGCGTCCAGCTGCTTGTTGACTGAAAGTTCGTAATTGGCTTCGGTGCTTGCCGGGAAGCTGTCGATGTTAATGACCACGCGGCCCACGGCTTCGGGATGTTCGGTAATTTTTACGCGCGGCTGTCCGGTTTCCGTGGAAGTTTCAAACTTCCCTTTCACGCGCGCCGGCACGGGCTGATAAACCGCGAAAGTATCGCGCGCCAGATTGCGGCGAACGGTTTCGCGAACGCCCTTGCGTTTCACGGGCTTGCGTTCTTCGCCATCTTTCTTGCGGGCCGCGCTCTTCTCATTTCCGGTAGTGCTGGCATTGCGGGCCTTCTCGGCTTCCTGATTCAGGCGGAGAACTTCGCGCTCCGTCAAACGGCTCCCCTGCTCGCCGGTCTGGGCGGTCAGGCGGTCGTAACGGCGGCGGGCCACGGCCACGCGGTCCGCGACATCGTCCACGCGGTTGGCATAGCCGAATTCATTTTCATACCAGAAGTAAACCGTGACCATACCGTCTTCAACTTTGGTTTTCTGCGGCACAAAAAGAGAAGATTCCTTTTTGCGAAGAATGGTGCCTGAGGAAACAAATTCCCCTCTTTCATCCACGGCAAGCACGCCGTTCAGAGGGCCGTCCGCCTGTTCACGCAGGAGGTCATTGACTTCATCAGCCGTCATGGTTTTTCCGGCCGGAACCTTGAAAGTGAAGCGCACGATGGAGCCGGTGTCATTGCCCACGCGGGCGGCCTGGACATCAGTGAAACCCTGAAGGTCCTCAAGCACCGCGCCAAGTTCCTTGCCCGCGCCTGAAGACTGCACCGTGATCGAACGCGCGGAATCCGCGAGATCAAACGGGCCTTTGCCTGTGCGCGTCCTGGCATGGACCGTGAAACCAAGTCCGGCCAGAATTTCCAGCGTGCGGGAAAGCCCGTAAACACCGGGGATCAAACCATTGGAAGTGCAGGAAGAACAGGAAACCGCTTCATAATCTTTTTTGCTCAGAATCACCTGTTCATTGACGCCCACGATCATGGAATCCGTGTCGTCCTTGGCAGGCGCGGTCATGACGACTGAAAGCCCGCGGTCCAGGAAAGGCTCCACTTTTTCTTCAGTCAGCAGCTGGCCCGTGGCTTCATAAACCTGCTCCACGCCGCGGTCATACAGCTGGGTGGCCAGCGTGTCCATGCGGTCATCACCGCGTTCATTGAAAACAGGCACCACGATTTCTTTTCCGTTTTCATCCGCGTTCAGGGTCTTGCCGGGCTTGAACTGCTTTTCGCGTTCGTCCCAGACCTTTTCATAGAAGCCCAGGAAAATCCTGCGGCCCTGTTTCAGATGGGTCTTGAGCGCCTCGCCTTTCAAAGGCTTGCGGTTGTCGCCTTCGCTGTCATAGGCCACGACCATGAAGTCATACATGACGTCATGCGCCTGATCAATGCCGGAGTTCAGGGCTTCGATATACTCGGAGGCATCTTCGAAATTTTCAGGAACACCGTTCAGGGCCGTGAGCACGCGGTTGGGGTTTCTGAGAATCAGGCCCAGCTCGTGCTTGCCGATGCGGCCGCGCGCGCCGTTCAGCGCCGTGCGGATAGGAATATCAATGATCTTTTTCTTGCCCGCGTCTTCAGGTGAAGGCGGGATCAGGCCCGGACGGTTCTGAAGCCAGCTGCTGATGGCGTTAAAAATACCGCGCACCAGGAAATGAAGAAGAATGGGCGCGGCAAAAAGAAGGTACAGGAAAGCGATCGCGTATTCCTTAAACCAGCTTTGAAGGAACGGACCCGCGGCCTGGCGGTCCATCCAGCTGTCCATATGAGAGAAAACGGGAAGTTCCGGCCCGCCCTGCTGTTTGGCCAGAAGATAAAGGGCAAAACCCGCAGCGCCCAGGACAAAAACCAGGTGCGAGGCCCAGTACAGGCCCCCGGCCGCTTTGCCGGCAGCGCTTTGTTTGTCGCGCATTTCAGAACGCTTCTGTGCGGTTTCACGAGCAGTCTGGCGCTTCAGTCTTTCAAGCTGGCTTCTGGAAATGCCATCGCCGCTCTGGACCAGCGCCTTTTTAATGGTGTCGGAAATCAGTTCGGCCTGCCCGCGGACATTGACCCATGCCATGACACCCACAAGCGCGCCGTCCACTACGCGGACCTGTGAAGCATCCACAACCACAGCCGTGCGTTCATCAAAAAATTCAGTCGAAGTCACCTGGGAGGTCTGTTCCACCACACGCAGAATGCCTTTGAGCGGACCTTCAGCCGCGACCTTGAAAGCGCGGACAATGTCTTCTTTTTTGACTTTTTTCGCGGCCAGAAGCACATCCAGTTTCAGAATGCTCGCGCCCTTGGGCACATCGCCCTCGCGCACCACGCCGCCCTGCGTCTGTTTGCTGGCAGTGTTGAGGTCATCAAGAATCACTTCAGGGAAAATTTCCACAAGGCCGTTGCCCGGGCGGTGTTCCATGGAACGGTCGCGCATGGCGCCGCCCGCCTGCTGACGGGGCCGCATGACGCTGGGGCTCTGCCAGTTTTCAACGCCAAAAGTTTCATGCAGGACTTTCAGGATCAGGGCCGAAGCCGCGGTGGAAGGCGAAGCCAGATGCCGCGCGTCTTTTTCTTTCAGGAGCTCGGTGTCATTGACGCCCAGCGCCACAGGTTCGGTTCCGGGAAGATCGTCCTCGGAGCGTACCGCGAAAATATGGCCGACATTTCCTTTTTTGCGGAACTCGCGGTAGCGTTCATCGCGCGCCAGAGGACCGCGCACAGTCTTGTCGTCCGCGTCAACCAGCACTTCAATGCCGTGGGATTTCAGGGACTTGCTGCCGGCCGCGTTGGCGGAAAGCATGATGCGGCGGCCGTTGATGGAAATCCAGCGGTTGTCCGGGTCATAATCGATGATGGCGTTGCTCACGCTCAGCGCGGCATTGTTGCGCAGGAACCGCGCGAAGCGCTCCGCGCTCTGCACGCCGTAAATGATGACGGGAATAAATTCCGGTTCGCGGCGGCGTGACGGGTCGGGAATCAGGTCTCGGATAAAGGCTGTAAGCAGGATATTGGTCGAATGATGAATATTGACGGAAGCATTGTCCGGCCAGCTTTCAGGATTGAAGTTGATGGCAATGCGTTTGGGTTCATCCAGGAAACGGCTGACGCCGGATTCGCGGATTTCCTGATAAGTGGCCTTGTCTTCGCGCATAGCGCCGGAAGTCAGGATACGTGAAGGGCCGCGCACCGCGACAGTCCCGGGAATTTCGCCTTCAAGTTCATAGTCATCCAGGAGAGCGCCGCCGCCGGTGGAAAGGGTGATGTTCTTGACGCCCGCCTTGCCCGCCAGGTCTTCGGTCTCGCCGCCGCCGGCTTCGACAATCGCGCCTTTTCTGGCGCGCGCGTCCGCGGCGCGCATGACCGCGTAGCTGCCTTCGGCAAGGCGCGGATCTTCGTAAACGCCCGCAGGGCCGGAAATGATGACCAGAGCGGACTGAGCGTAAGCATTTTCAATTCTCTGAATAGTCTTGGGGCCGATGTCCACGCCCAGCCACGTGGGGTGATTGCGGAACGGGAAATCGCCCTGGTTTTCAAGAGGCCGGATATCGGAATCCGCCACGGCCAGGCTGCCGTCTGAATTTTTCTTGAGCGACGGCACGATTTTCTGGTCATCGGTCATGATCAGGTTGATGCCTTTTTCCTTGCTGCGGCGGATGATGTCCATGGCGTCCTGAAGAATATCTTTCTGGAACATGGAGCCGCCGATCAGCCCCTTGATCTCTTCGGGCTTCAGGTCTTTGGGTGACTTGTTTTTCTGCACCAGATAACGGGCCACCAGGAAAGTGTAGGCCACGGCTCCGACCACGACCATGTGGTCGCCGGACTTCATCTTTTCGAGCATCTTTTTGGCCACCGTGACTTTTGAAACCACGCCGGGCTTGCTTTCGATCTTGGCTCCGGCAAGCACAAAGGTCACGGGCGCGCGCTGCGGATCGCGGAAAATCTTGCGGACCTTGTTGCGGTTCTTCATTTCTTCCAGGTAACTGTGCCCGAACGCCACGCGGCCCTCAAAGTGTTTGGGCATGGACGTGATCGTGGGGTTTTTGCGGTGCGCCTGCGGATAAGAGTTCTGGATCATGAAGCCCGTGACACGGCCTTCATTTTCGGGCTGGTAAACATTGGTCAGCTCCGCGATATCGCGCGCGAACTTTTCCTTCTCAACCGGGTCCTTGGAATCGCCTTCCGCGGCAAAGAAACGCAGGTTGTCGAGGAACACCGCTTCACCCTGCTTGACGTTCTCGCGCATATAACGGCGGACTTTATCAAGGTATTCGAGCGGGTCCTGAATCAGAGTGCCGTCTTCGCGAAAAGCGGAAATATGATGCGTCTTGATGCCGGAAAGCGTCTGGAAACGCTCGGCGATGACGCGCGTGCTGAATTTTTTCTGAAGCTTGTCGGCGGAATCCGTAAGTTTGGGACGGCCCGCGTAAAAACCAAACACCAGGGCCTGGGCTTTTCTTTCCTGAAGCAGGTAGCGGGCCGTGTCCACATTGGCCTTGATACGCGTGTCACTCTTGATCTGTCCGCCTTCATTAAGAACGTCCATGGCCGCGCGCACCAGACCGACCTGTCCGCGGACATCGCGGTCCATAAGGTCTTCGGGGCGGGGCGCGTTCCAGCCGTAAGTGTCAATCACCCGCTCGCGTTCGCGGCGGAAGCTGTAATCATTCCACAGACCGCGCAGCCAGGAACCCGCGCGGTAAGCAACGTAAGAAACCGCGAGCGTTCCCGCGGCGGCAAGCGTGGCCGTGACCGGATTTTCCGCGGCCCAGCCGGAAACAGAATCCAGCGCGGAAGCAGCCTGGACAGAAAGAGTCTCCCACAAACCCTGCGGCGCTTCCGCCGGAGGCTCGGGCTGACGCATCTCGGAACGCCGGCGGCTGGCCTTGCGGATGTCCGCGACCGTCACATTCTGAGAAACGGTCTTTCTATCCGGAGTCATCAGATCTTCATCATTCGCGGTCGTGACGCGGATCATTCTCCGGGTCTGTTCAATGCGCAGGTTGCCAAGCACCAGCCGGAATTCACGGCGTTTCTGGCCCTTGGGCAAATCTTTATTGTCCTGGCGAATTTCAAGATAACCATCCATCAGGAGATTCAGCGCGCCGTGAAGATAAATCATGAGCTGCTGAACTTCAGCTTCACGCGTAAACGCTTTTTCCGTAAACACGACGTCGGGATAACCCTGGCTGTCAAAAGCTTTAGCCATGCCGGGTTCCAGCTCAGCAAGAACAAATTCGGCAACTGAATCTTGCGTGGCGGCCTGGAGGATCAGCCCTCTGTCCGCAAGAACCACATCGCGGTAAGCCTGGGCGCGCTTGGAGATCTGGCTGGCCCGGACCTTCATACCTTCATATAAAACGTCTCCGGGACGCGGACCAAACACGTTTCTCAAAAGCTTTTCTTCGGGCGAATCACTTTCATCTGGCGGAGAATCGCGGTCAATATAAGTCACTTCAAGGCCTGCGTCACCGGCCAAAGCGCGTTTGGCCAGATTAATGGCATTGCGGACTTCATCTTCGGGAAGCTTGATACGCATTTCAGAACGCACGGCCGCGGTGGGCTCGCCTTCGCGGATCTCGGAACGGCGCAGGATCATGCGAAGGACCTCGCCCACGCTCTGCCAGATCTGGCGCGGAACCGTCTTGCCCTGGATTTCATCGCCGCGGAAACGCTCGCGCTCTTCGCCATTGGGGGTGTACTGGTCTTTGCCTTTAAGCGCGCGGCGCACATCCGGAGCGGTTTTCAAAAAGTCCGCGACCATGTAAAGCTTGCGGCGGTCACCGACCCACACAAGGCGGACAGGGCCGGTGCGGCCTTCCTGATTTCTTTTGGCGCGCAGCTGCTGGATCAGGCTTTCCGCTCCCGCGCGGCCGACCCAGATCAGGTCCGCTTCTTTCGCGGTCAGGAAAAGCTCCATGGGCCAGATGCGCTGGCTCGACGGCTTGAATTTGCCGTCTTCGGTCAGATTGTCCGGATCAAATTCACGGTAAATCGCGGCAGGCAGAAGGCCCTGGAAAATGCTGTCCCCGCGCATGGAACGCTGAATGGTGTGCTGGATTTCCTGCGAGATCCAGTCCGCGGCGCGGAAACCTTTTACGGCCTTGCTGGCAAAAAACGCTTCGGGCATCAGCGTGATACGGTAAGTGGCTTCCGCGTCAACGTACTCGAACTTGAAAAAGGGAAACGCTTCGGACAAATCACGCAGCACCGCGGCGAACTGCTCCGGGTCACGCAGCTGGCTGGAATTAGGAACGGAAAGCGCGGGCAGGACCTTGTCACGCAGCAGTGTGCCCTGCCGGACTTCAGTCCAGCTGCGGGTCACGGAATTCAGAACATCAAAAATACGGTCGCGGTAAGTGGGCTGGCCGGCTTCGGGAGTTCCCAGAAAAAGTTCCGCGGCAGCGGCCAGGTCCTTGAAATTAAACTCCACTCCGCCCTCGGGCGAAATCCCGACATGATTGAAAACAGCAGCGCGCCGGTCTCTGGGCGCATCCGTCTTTTCCGCCAGCCAGGACACAAACGCGTACGCCACATTCTGATAAACGGGTTCCCAGAAAAACGTGTAATCGCGCGCGGCTTCAAAGCGGGCGCGCATGCCTTCATCATCGGAAAGACCGAATTCGCGGTCCGCGGCAAGGCGGTTCCACTCATCCAGACTCACGGCCTCGGGCACAACCTGCGAAACAGTTCCGTGAAAAGCCTGTTCCGTAAACACAGGAACATTCTGCGGCACAAGTTTGGGAAGTTCCTTCGCGACTTCTTCGGCGCGGCCGGGATGCGTTCCGACCATGTCAATCACGGCAATGACCTGATTGCCTTCCATGATGTTGACCTTGACGTGGTCATAGGTCACGGGCCTGTCGATTCTCGTCAGATAAAATTTTCCGCCCTTGATAACGCCGCTGATGCCCGCTCCGTTGGGAA